>QNEG01000251.1 GCA_003645115.1 bacterium
GATTTATTTTGCTTTACTTCGTAAAAAGCGTCAAGGAGGGCGTTGTGAATAAAAAGGTGTTAATATTCATATTATTAATTCTGGCGGGAGGCATATTCGCTCAAGAGGATCTGGAGGAATTATCTCTCGAGGAACTACTCGATGTAGAGGTGGTTTCTGCTGCTCAGCGAGCTGTTCGTATCGCTCAAGCTCCTTCCGTGATAAGAGTAATTACCGCAGAAGAAATCCAGAGAAAAGGTTATCGTTCGGTGGGCGAGGCGATTATGTCTATACCCGGACTATATGTATATTTCGACGGAGTCAATTATAATGTGAATGTGCGGGGAATAACCAGTGGAATGAGGGGGAATAATAGAATAATTAAATTGATGATAAATAATCAACCTGTGCAGTTTAGTTATAATGGTGCAAATTTCTTGGGACCGGAACTAATACCTATCGAGGCGGTGAAAAGAATCGAGGTAGTTATCGGTCCGGGTTCTACTATATATGGCTCCGATGCATTTATGGGAGTGATAAATATCGTTCCAAAAACTGGCGATGATTTCGATGGTGGATTATTGGCATTGGCTCTGGGAACAGAAAATTCCAATGATGTTTCCTTCGGGGCTAATGGAGCATTCGGGCATAGAAAAGAAAATATCGAATATATGATATCACTATCCGGTTTCGGATTGGATAGAACGGGTCTAAAAGTGCCGGAAACATCCATTTACCATAGTGGTTCCAAATCACAAAATGATTTAGCTCGTCCATATTCTGTTTACTCCAATCTCGCATTTTTCGGTAGGAACTTCGGAACATTGACTTTGGATGCAAATCTTCAATATCTGGACAGTTATGCAGAATTCGCTGACTGGGGTATTATGACTCACAACAATAGAATATCTATACACAATTATTTTACTCGACTGAATTATGAAAAAACTTTCCCCGGAAATGTGTTCACTACTGGAGAAATTTCGGTATCCGGTGGTGCTCCCAATTCTGAAAATCAATTGGATTACGGCAGTGAAATGTTCATCGTCCATAAGGATTTCAATTTTATGGATATAAAATTTAAGGGGCAGGTGGAATATTTTCCATCGGAGGAAATCGGTGTAGCTATGGGGGCAGATATATTATCGCAATCGTTCAGCTCGCAGGGATTGTGGCATATACTGAATGAGGATTATGGAAATCTTCCAGCAGGAGATTCGGTATCATTGCTCACCGCACCGGGAGATACTAATTTCTCCAATATGGGAATATATACTCAAGCTGTTTACAAACCCTCACCAACAATCAGTTTCACTCAAGGACTGATATTCAGCCATCATTCTGCTTATGGTGATTTTTATAACTTTCGGTTTGGAACAGTGTATAAATTTAGCGAGGAAGCACATTTTAAATTCTTATTCGGGACATCATTCCAACCGCCATCGCCAGAACAATTATTTGGGCAACCATTATTCGCCGGCGATGCTATCGGTAATCCCAATTTAGTTCCCGAACAAACCCAGACTTTCGATGTGGAAATTACTCCAGCAAATACTGAAGATTTTGGCGCTACTTTCGATATTTTCTACAATACTATCGAAAATAAAATCGGGTATGTGTATTCCGATGGTGTTTATGGAGTGGAAAATTTCGACAAAATAAGTGTTATGGGTGCCGAGGCTATGATACGGTGGAGGTTCAAAAATCTTAGCACACAGTGGAATGTATCATATCGATATGCAGAGGAACCAGAGGCTGGCGAAGACACTATTTTTTCTTATGATTTCGTGAATGCCGAAATCTTCGAATATCCTACTTTGATGTCGTATTCCAGTTTTAGCTATATGATTCCACAAATAAAGATTGGGTTCAGTTTCGAGCAAAGATATATCGGTGAACGGAGTGCCAGCCAATCAAATATTGCGCTCAATGGTGGAAAAGCTTATAAATTGCCCGCATATCAGGTGCTCAACTTGAATCTATATACAAAGAATTTACAAATGTTGCCATTTGGGAAAACAAGGCTATCTCTGTCTGTGCGTAATCTAACTGACCAGGAATATATCGAGCCCGGGCATAACGGAATCGATATTCCCGGACAAAGAAGGACAATGTATTTCCAGATTACTCATAAATTTTAACGGCGAGGATTTATTATGAAAAAGAATATAAAATACTGGCAGTTAATCCCGATGATTTTAATATTGCTATTGTCCGGATGCACTACGGGTGTGGATGAGAATGAGGACGATGATGGCAATTCCATAAAAGTGGGAGTGATACTTCCATTCTCCGGCGAATGTGCCGCCTTTGCCAGTTCTGAAATGCAGGCTATTCAAATGGCTGTGGAGGAAATAAATTCTGCAGGCGGAGTTCTTGGAAAACCAATCGAACTGGTGGTCAGAGATTCACGCTCCGACCCGTTTCTCGGCTCATTGACGGCGAGGGAATTTGTGGAACAAGAAAATGTGGTTGCAATACTCAGCGCGGATGCATCGCCGGTATCGGTAGCAATTAGAGATATGATTGTAGATTTTAATATGATTCAGATTTCCGGGTCGTCCGGTGCATATAGACTTACCACCGATGACTTGAACGATAGTGTGTTCTATCGCACTGTGCTTTCAGATTACTATCAATCCAGGATAATCGCGGACAAACTCGCAGATATGGGCGAATCAGCGGTTCGAGTAATTTATGTGAATGACGATTATGGAATAGGTATGGCTGAACGATTTAAGAATAGATTCGAATATTACGGAGTAGTGGAAAAGATGGTGCCATTCGATATGGGCAAGGTCTCATATACCGCAGAAATAGAAACTTTGTTCAGCGATGTGGTAGATACTTCCGATAGCGACAAGACCGATACCGATTTCCGCATATTTATGATTGCATATCCCAAATGTGGTGCGCAGATAATTCGCGATTGGCGAGCCAGTGGATATGGAGGAAAATGGATACTCTCCGATGCATTGAAAGCCGAGGAATTTATCAAATACGCTGGTAAAAATAATGTGGAGGGAATAATAGGTGTTTCTCCATATTGGGGTGGAATAAATTATCAATATTTTCAAGATGATTATGAGGATTTTACCGGTGAGGATGCTCGAAAACACCGCTCACTGGAGAATTGGTATGATGCTATGATATTATTGGCTTATGCCATACTATATGCCGATACTCTGGATCCTTATAGTATCGGTAGGGCATTGAAGACTGTTTCCACATCCCCAGGAGATACTGTTAATTACGGGGAATTCAGTCGTGGGAAAGCGATTATTTCGAATATTACGGTAGTCGATGAAACACTGGAAGTAAGAGGAGATATTAATTATGAAGGCGCCTCCGGCAGCGTGGATTTGGACAATAATGGCGATGTGGAGAACGGACGATACGAATTATGGCAAATTCAGAATGGTCAATTTGTTCATCTGGAGGAATTGATACCATAATTTCCCGGTTTTGAAAAATATTTAGGAGGATATATAATGAAGCGGTTCTGGTGGAAAATAATTTTAATACTAATTCTGGCGTCTGTGTTTATACAGGCGCAAGAACAAGTCCGTATGGATTTGCAGGTAAATTTATTCCTTAAGATATTAAAATATGACCGAAATATATCCGAACGGGGTGCAGAAGGTCTGAAACTGGGATTGTTATATGACCCCGATAATAAAA
>QNEG01000252.1 GCA_003645115.1 bacterium
ACTCCCCAAAGGAAAAGAAAAACCGCAATGCGAACGGGGAAACAGGAATTTTTGATATTTAAAACAAGGAGAGAACGATGGCACTCGATTATATCCTACGAGTTGATTCCGAGTTGGAGGAGTGGATTCAAAATTTCTGAAATTTTCTGTTGCACTAATTATGATAATATATATATTATGAATTAAAGAGGAGGTATTAATATGAAGAATTCAATAATACTGGCTTTTTTTTGTTTAGTGTTAATTGTGTCGGTGTTTGGAGAATCATTACCCCTGAACCAATTAAATAAAAATGGATTTATAGTAAATGAAGCTTCCTATATCTACCGTGGTGTAAAGTATCCTATGAAATCCACTACCGATGGTGAATTTTATATCGACCTACATTGCCGAATCGATACCGGTGCAGTGGATATCGTGTTTGTAGTGGATAATACCGGAAGTATGGGCGGAACAATTAGTGGAGTCCGTTCCAATATCAACAATTTCGCATCAGAATTGGATGCGAGAGGATATGATTATCGTTTCGGTGGAGTAGAATACGGTGATTTGGTTGGGCCATCCGGCACCAGGCGAGCTTATGATTCCACTGCTACAATAGGTGGGCTTCAAATGACCAGTGATTACTGGGGTTCATTTCAACCCTGGGTTAATGGTATTAGTGCCTGGGGTGGCGCCGACGCTCCTGAAAATGCTTTATGCGCTATCGAAGCAGCTATGAACAATTATGATTGGCGCCCGGAAGCACTTCATATACTCATTTTTTTCACCGATGCTTGCTATTACGAATGTGGCGATGTGTGTGATGGCACCTGTGGCTATTGTGATGAGGATGTATATAACGATATAATCGCCGGCGGTTTTGTCCTGTTCTCATCCACAAATTCTTCTCCATATTGCAGTGGTTGTTCATCGGTAGGTTCCGGTGGTTCGTATAATTGGTATTACAATACTTCTATCGCATCTGGCGGGAATTGGTATACTTTGGGAACTTCCTGGAGCACTATATTTGACGATGTAGTCGCATTGATAGATACATTTGAAGTAATTAGTCTTTGTGTTACCAATAATAGTGGTAGCACAATAAATCCTGGGACTGCGACAGTTAGTCCTGGCGCCTGTATCACTGTTCTTAGCAGTAATCCTCAAAACTATGGACCCTGGTATAACGGTGAGGAACATTGTTTCATCTGGCGGATAAATTCTATTTCGGGTTGCACCGGGATAGATGCTTGTTTCTCTGCCAGTATTTCCGGTGGCGGTTATGCCGATACAGTAGTGGGATGTCTTTTCCTTGAGGATTGCGCTTGTCCTGGTCCCGAGGCTGAACCGATTTGCCCACCCTGCAGTTATCCATACACAGCTTGCCAGTATCAGGATATTACTATACAACTCGAAGATGAAGATAGCTGGGTGAATACCAGCACTATAACATTATATGTAAATGGAGTTCCATATACTTTCCCCGACCATCTTAGTTATGCGGGTAATATATTGACATTTACTCCCACCAGTCCATGGACTCACGGACAAACAGTAAATTATACTCTGGATGGAGTAGAGGATGGTATGGGATGTCCGATGATTTCATCTATCGATTGTGGCTTCGTGGTGGATATACAACCACCAACTATTTCAGGATGGACTCCTGCTTGTGGCTCGGAATTGGAAGATTCATTGAATATTTCATTCGATGTATCGGATAATCCCGCTGGTATGAATTTAGTGGAGATGCATTTCACTGTTAATGGCACACCATATTACGGAACCAGTCCGTATGTAGATTATACTGGAGATTATTATAATGGCATGGTCAGTCTCTTGGGAAGTCTGGACGATTTTGGGCTGGCTACCGCTGGTTCGGTAGAAGTGTGTTTTTATAATGAGGACCAGGTCCCAGCCTCTATGGATGGCTGTAATCTCTGTGGTCCTAATGATACTACTTTCTGCTGTGTATATTATTTGAACGAACCACCTATTGCAGAATTTATAATCCCCGATTCAGCTTCCTGGGTCGCCTGTGACCCCGCAGAAATTTATATGGTATTCCACGATCCCGATGGCGATGCTATAGATTCTATGTCATTGTTATTGGAGGTATGGAGTTCATCTGCTCCTTCTCCGGTGACTTACGATATAACCAATGCTTGGTTTAATATGTTCGATGAAACTACCGCAGTATTCACACCAGATCCGGGTTATTACCCCAGCGGAGATACCATTTATGCCCAATTGATAGCTGGTGAAGATGTTCGTGGTGGACCGATAGATAATCTGCCGATATTTTGGATGTTCGTGCTGGATTATGACCCGCCGGTTTATTTCGGTCATTTTCCATCGCCGGACACTGTGGTATATGAATTCCCATACAATGTATATGTAAATGTGTTCGATTCGCTTTCTGGATTGGATGTTTCCAGTCTCACCGTTACCGTAAATGGAATGGGTTCTGCATTTACTTGGGAACATTACCCCGACAGCAGTGTGGGATTGAATATCCCGCTATCTATCGATTTATGTTCACTGGCAGTGGATACCTGTGAGATAGAGATATGTGTCGGTTCAGCCGATATGCCAGATACCTGTGGACCAAATGATACCACAGATTGCTGGACATTTTATTGGGTGTTCGGCACTCCTTGGGCAGAGATATTATTCCCAACACCATATTCTGTGGTTGCTTGTGAGGATTCCACTATCGAAATGATTATTCACGGCGGTGTCGGTCCGGTCGATTCTACATCCATTATATTGGTTATAGACAATGAGGAAGGTGCTGCGGATACATTCGATATATATGATGACTGGCTTTATTTGGTTCCCGGAGCGACAGAGACATTATTGGTATTCTCTCCACCTATGGGATATTGGGAAGATGCTGACACTTATTATGTATCGCTAATTTCATTAACTGATATGTATGGTTTTCCTGCCGCCGATTTACCTATTATATGGACTTTTTACACCGACTTCTCACCACCGGTGACATATAATCATTATCCACCGGATTCATCCATAGTGGCTGCACTTCACACTAATATTGGATTCGACATCGAGGATTCCATAGCCGGTCTAAATCCCGATTCATTCTATGTGATTATAACCGATACTGTGGGTTCGTTAATAACCGTGGACACATTCCAGGTGGGTGATATCGGAACCTATTGGGATGGAGTGCATTTTGAAATCGAGGCGGTTCTTGCTGGTCTCGAGTTCGAGGATGGCGATACAGTCTGGGTTTGCGTGGAATCTATGCAGGATACTCCTACTTTCTGCGGTCCCAATGACACCACCAATTGCTGGTTCTTTGCAATAAGTGTCAGTGTCCCGTGGGCAGAGTATATTCAATATCTTCCTTCCACTTATGTAGCTTGCGAGCCGGAGACAATAATTGCTACCATAAACGATCCTGATGGGATAGACATAAGCACACTGGAGTTTTGGGTGATTGTGGATAGTGCGGACAGTTCGGTTTATAATTGGGGTGATGGATATTTTACATTCGATGGGGAGACATTGATTTTTGGTTCTCCAGAGGCATGGGATGATGGCAGTGTGGTAGAAGTGTGCATAGGGTATGTAGAGGATTCTTTGGGGAATAGTTTAGCATCGCCGTATTGCTGGGATTTTGTGATGGATAAGAGTGCACCGGTTATG
>QNEG01000253.1 GCA_003645115.1 bacterium
ATTCTATATTATAATGGAGAAATAAAATTCCTGGATGAACAAGAATTATTAAAAGAGGCAAGAAAAATAATCCTGAAACTGCATAAGAGGTATTATGGTTGACTTGACAGTAAATGTAAGTGGAATAGAGATGAAAAATCCTGTGATGCCCGCTGCTGGTCCAAATGTAAGGACTGGCAAGCTTATGTTGGATGCAGTAAAAAATGGAGCAGGTGCGATTGTATCTAAGACTATATCGGTGACCCCTGCCGACGATTCTCGTCCCACTATAAAAACCACAATTTGCCGAGGATTAATTAATTGTGAGACCTGGTCGGAAATACCGGTTCAGGATTTTCTGGATGAACTTCGTGAAGCTAAATCCGCTCAAGTTCCGCTTATAGTTTCTATCGGATATAAACCGGATGAAGTATCCAGTCTGGGGAAATTTATCGAAAAGAACATTCAACCCGATGGATTCGAATTTTCCACTCATTATGTGGGTCGTGAGGTAGAACCATTGCGTAAAATTGCGCGTGCATTGCGGAATGCGGTATCATCGCCGATATGGATGAAAATCTCGCCAAATTTTCTCGCTATCGAGGAATTAGCTACTGCCGTTTCTCCGTATGTGGATGGATTTGTTGCTATAAATTCATTCGGTCCGGTGCTGGATTTCGATCCCGAAAATGTTGGACCAAGACTCGGCTCAAAATCCGGCACAGGTTGGCTTTCAGGAAAGCCTATTATGCCTATCGCATTACGAATTGTCTATCAAATATCATCTGTCCAGAACAAACCAGTAATCGGAGTAGGCGGAATAGAACAAGGAATCGATGCGATTAAGTTTATTATGGCTGGTGCATCGGCAGTGCAGGTATGTTCGGCAGCAATTCGAAATGGAAGTTCTATCTACGGAAAAATAGTTCAAGAAATGGAACAATGGCTTCACCAACACGATTATTCATCCGTTCAAGAAATTCGAGGATTATATGGACGAGCACTCGCTGATAGGAAAAAGTATTCATCACTTCCAGTTATGAATATCGATACAGAAAAGTGCACCGGGTGTAAAGCCTGCATAGATAGATGTATTCAGGGAGCACTGTATATGGATAATAAAAAGGCGAAGGTTATCACATCCAGTTGCATTGGGTGCGGTTTCTGTGAGGATTTCTGCAAATTCGATGCGATGTCACTGGAGATGACAAGATAATAAAATACCGGTCATTATTTCCCATTATGGCAATTCGGCTATCAATCTATATTGTGGGCTATGGTAAGAAAGCGCGATGAACCCATTAGCATTCCCGTGAATATTGCTGGCATCACCTGGTTCAGTCGCTCCGGCGATAGCGGAAACATATACATATCCCGAAGATGAGTTAAGCGAGGATATTAGCTCAGGGTCGGGCAACCAGTCGGCAGAAATGGAAATTGTAGTATCGCTTAGGAAAGTATCTATGGATAATGTCTGGTAAATATAACCGGTCTCTGTGGTATCGGAGAAATTTAGAAACAGATACAATTTAAATCGATACTTTTGTTTATCCAGCGGTAATCCAGCGGGATTCCATACGAAATTATTATCCAATCCCAATTGTAGCGAGATTGTATCGTTTTCACTGGCACCATAGAATTCCAGCGGACCGGGAACAGTAATAGATGCCCACGGAAATACACTATCTCCATTTAGATTTACTGCCTCCATAGTAATAATTGCATCTTCACCAGGTGAAAGCTCGGGAAATTCTGCTCGAAAATATGTCCAATAGTATCGATATGGAATTGAGTTTATTTCGATATATGGAACAGAGGAGACATTGGAGACATATATTTCCGAATATCCAATAGAATCATCGAGTGAGTTTGCGGATATGTATCCGTCGATATAAACCATCGATGGTCCCGGTGGACCCTGTTCTCCCTGACTGCCGGCGGGTCCCTCACAACTAATTGATACCATAATAAATAGCACTCCAAAAACAGAGACGAGATATTTAATATTCATTTCCATTCTCCCATCGAACTATACGAATTTAGTTGTCCCTATTTTCAGTTTTGTTCTGAATTTCTTCCAGTTTTTCCTCGGTGCGCTTGAGTTCGGTAATATCCTTAATAAGTGCTAATATGGATGGTTCACCTTCCCATTCAATATTTGTGGTTCGTATTTCAGCGGTTCGCTTCACATTATCGTTGCCCACGATTTCTATTTCTGTTATTTCATCCTGAATCACCGGGAAACCGATGGATTTGCCCACTATTTCATCGGCTTTGCAACCTAAAATTTGCTCTGCCGATGGATTCAAATAGTGCACAATCCCGTTCAAATTCATTACCACGATACCATCATCGATTTTATCTAATATAGTCTGATAGGTAGCGAGACTGGCATACATTTCCATTTTCAGTAATTCGTAATCGGTCACTGTCTGCATCAATTCGAGCGCTGCCATATTTCGTTCGGTGATATCGCGCACCAGTATCACCGCACCACGATGTTCACTCAATTTTCCGCTTATTATTTCCAGTGGAATTGTCTCGCCATTTTTTTTCTTTCCAACCGCAGTGCCGATATGGAATCCTTCTTCCTCCAGAATATTGTATATCTGATGATGATGAATCGGTTTTGTCCTGCGGTCGAGATATAGAAAATCGGTTTTTTTGCCCACTACTTCGCTGACATCGTATCCAAACATCCGTTTTACCGAGGAATTGCACATAGTAATAATTCTTTCGGGATTCACCACCATAAATACATCCGGGCTGATACTATCTATAATATCTTCCAATTCCTTTTTTTTTGCCAATGCAACTCTCCATCGTCTGTATGCAATCCACAATGCTCCAATCAGCAATATAAGTATTTCTGTCATAATAAATCGGAGGAGAGATATGTTAGTATAATATTTCAGCCAGGCGTATATTTTATCCACCCAGTGAAGTGTAAGACTGAATATAGCGAAAATTCCCGCTACTATAAGGACTATAACCAAATCCACTTGCCAGCGGGATTGCTCACTTCTTAATGGTAAATTTTTCATAATTTAATCGCAATGATGTTAAAATTCGAATGCTACACCGACATTTACGGTTAATAAATCGGTCTTCGATTTCGATACATCATAGGTTACTTGTCCTTCTGCTCCGCATTCTATTGAACCTTCCTTAAGATATTCTGCCTCACCACCATAAGAATATATCGCTTTCAAATCGACATAGAGTTTACTGACATCGGAGTCTTGTTTGGATTTTTTCTTCTTTGGGGTTTCATAAACTTTTATCATCAATCCTCCGCCAAATCCATAACAAAATGTAGCATCACTGAAATTAGTAGAACTTGCGATTTCATTTTCTTCATCGTCTATATCCTCGATTTTAGTTTCGGTCCACAGGTAATTAAATCCAAATCGTCCCTCGGCGTAAGGTCTAACATATCCCATTGGAATTCCAATTTGCATCAATATATGCCCGAACATAAAACTATTAGTGGTGGTGACTTTTACCATCACATCGGGGATAGTATAAGAGAATGGTTCGTGGCGCACCTGATTACCATATGTGATAACTCCTAATGCTCCGCCAACCGCGAAAAATGGATTGGGTTGATATGCGAGATGTCCGCTGATACCGTATCCCAATCTATCGACATTTTCTCTGAATTCTCCCTGCGG
>QNEG01000254.1 GCA_003645115.1 bacterium
GCGATTCACTCGACCATATAGTATTCTACGGTCCTCCAGGATTAGGCAAGACTACACTCGCTCACATAATAGCTGCCGAATTGGGAGCACAAATAAAAATTACCGCTGGTCCAATTTTGGAGCGACCGATAGATTTAGTTGGACTTTTATCATCGTTGGGGGAAGGCGATATATTGTTCATCGATGAAATCCATCGCACTCCCAGAAATGTGGAGGAATTCCTGTATCCTGCGATGGAGGATTTCTGCCTGGATATAGTGATAGATAAGGGACCGAATGCCAGGACAGTCCGATTGAATCTTTCCCATTTCACCTTGATTGGTTCTACCACTCGAGCAGGCTTAATCACTGCACCGCTTCGCTCCAGGTTCGGCATAGTGGAGCGGATAGATTATTATTCTCCCCAGGAAATATTTCAAATAGTGCTTCGCTCCGCCAGGATAATGGATATCGAGACGGATATGAACGGCGCTATGGAGATTGCCAAACGCTCCAGAGGAACTCCACGAATCGCAAATAGAATTCTTCGCAGAGTCAGAGATTTTGCTCAAGTCCACGGCGGTGGTATAATAAATCGGGATGTAGCAAAATCTGCACTGGATATGCTGGAAATCGACCCAGAGGGACTGGATGATATGGACAAGCGAATTTTACATACAATAATAGAAAAATTCGATGGTGGACCGGTGGGAATTAAAACTATCGCAGTGGCAGTTGGCGAGGATGAAGGAACTATCGAGGAACTTTACGAACCATATCTTATCCAGCGTGGATTCCTCGCTCGCACTCAACGAGGAAGGATAGCTACCGACCTGGCATATAAGCATCTTGGCATTTCCAAAACCACTGGATTGCCATTATTCGAGAAGGAAAAAGACTGATATTTTATACACTGTCTCAAAACCTATATTTTATCCCAAACATAGAGTTATAATCGATTGGGTTTTATCACTTGATTTCAACCTCCGCCGATAAGAACTCGGTGTTCACTATCCACGGTTGTAAAACCGAGTCATAATTGACAAGGGCTTCAAAAAGGGGTTGTAACCCCTTGTTTATCTGGGTAATGCCATATAATCTAATCCCTATCACTGTATTCGTTTATGTTTATTTGCATATATCTGCGGTTGCATCTATTTCCGGGATACTGCTATTAAATCACAAATCCTCGATTTTGCTATTTGGATAGATAATAAACATTCCCACCAGTATAAGTAATGCCAGCATAACTACTGCCAATCGATATGCAATAATTTCATTCCATTTGCCGAGAAACAAAATTACTGCTCCCCACAATAGCGGACCGGTGACTGCGGCTGCCTTGCCTGATAGCGAATATAATCCAAAAAATCTTCCCACATTTTCTGGGGGAGCAATTTTCAGTATATACGGTCGTGATGATGTCCACACTCCGCCAAGCATCATACCGAGCCAGCAACCGATTATGTAAAATATCGATGAGTTAGGGAATAATGCTAAAATTGTCAATCCTATCACCCATCCTGTAAGCACGAAGGTAAGTGTCCTGTGTGGTTTCAGTATATCGGTTATTCTGCCCCACACAAACGACCCTATTACCGCCGATGTAGTGGCTATAATGAAAAAGATAATTTTTGAGTTATCGGGCAAACCCATAACTTTTTCTGCGAATATGCCCATAAATATTATAGCGGTTTCCACACTTTCCTGGAAAAAAAATCGCCCTATGATGAACCGGCGCAATCCAGGATATTTCTTGCTGTCAGAAAATGTCTGCAATATCTTCTTCACAGGATGAATCTTTGTTATGTCCACAGGATATTGCTTTTTCAACTCATCGCCATAGAAATACAGTATTGTAGGCAATGCAAACAATGAAAACAATATAGCAGTAGGAAAGAATGTAGCTATTCTTCCGCCCGATGGAATTGGAACCGATAGACCAAAAAACTTTCCAGTATTGAATGGCATAATCAGCACCATTCCTACAATAGAACCTACATAACCTAATGCGGTGCCGAGACCACTTATTTTTCCCCAGCGATTAGCGGGTCCCACTCGGGGTAATAATGAATTATAGAATGTCAATGATAATTGATAGAAAAAATTTGCGGTTATGAAGGAAGCCAATACAGGAAGTATTAATGCGAATTTCGCCGATATCCCAATTGCGATAGTTCCCAGTGCGCAGAGTGTCGCAGAAATTGTCAGGAATGGCATTCTTTTCCCCGATCTATCGGAAATTACTCCCAGCAATGGCGCCGCAATTATTACCATTACTTGAGATATCGAATTGGCAATTCCCACATAAATATCTTTCCCTCCGAGTTCCGATACTATCAACAATGGGAAATATAATGAGACCACATTCATCGAGAATATTGTATCGGCAAAATCATATATCGCCCACACCAATTCACGCCATTTTGATTTCTCATCCATTTGATTAAGAAATGCTATTTACGAACCATCGGTCAAGCTATTTTTGAGAATATAATTGACACACGGTAAACCAAAATTATATTGGAATTGAATTTTTATCCATACATTTGCATTATTATACGAGGAGGATATTCAATGTTAATTAAATTGATTGTAGTTCTCGCCTATGCTGCTGTTATTGTCCTAATTGGAGTAATCGGGTATAAACGAACCAAATCATTTTTAGATTTTTTTCTCGGGGGAGGAAAAGTCGGTCCCTGGCTGACTGCATTTACTTATGGCACCGCATATTTCTCCGCTGTCCTGTTTATCGGTTTCGCAGGAAAAGTAGGATGGGCTTTTGGACTATCTGGTTTATGGATTGCATTGGGAAACTCCTTGATTGGAGTATTTCTGGTATGGTGGTTGCTTGGAAATAGAGTTAAAACCGCATCCACAAAACTTAAGGCATACACTATGCCGGAATACTTGGATGCTCGATATGATAGCTCGTTTTTGAAAATTTTCTCATCTATTGCGATATTCATATTCTTCGTCCCATACACTGCTGCGGTATATATGGGATTGAGTTATCTATTCGAGGTAAATTTTGGTATCCAATACTGGCAGGCTTTGGCTTTCATCGCAGCATTCACAGGAATATATATGGTAATGGGCGGATATAAATCTATGACTATGATAGATTTTGTGTTCGGTATTATAATGACTGTGGGAGTTATTATCCTGCTATGGTTTTGCCTTAAGGCTGGTGATGGAATAAGCGGGATAGTAAATAAATTGAATGCAATCGACCCCAAATTGACATCATCGGTTGGTCCACCTGGATTCTGGGCACTATTTTCGCTGGTATTCTTAACCAGTGTGGCGCCACTGGGAATGCCACAATTGTTGCAGAAATTCTTTGCAATAAAGGATAAAAAAGCTATTCGCACTGGAATGATTGCATCCACTTGCTTTGCCATATTAATAACCGGGACGGTATATTTCGTGGGTGCACTGACCAGAATTTTCCTCGACCCTGTCAATAATCCAGCGGCATTCAGTGATACTGTGCCTCGTTTCGATGCACTTATGCCGGAACTTCTTCGAACTGTTATTCCGCAA
Source organism: bacterium (assembly GCA_003645115.1). Classification (GTDB taxonomy): domain Bacteria; phylum UBP14; class UBA6098; order B30-G16; family B30-G16; genus B30-G16. Next base: position 3,526 of record QNEG01000254.1, read on the forward strand.
TCACTTTCCGTGGTAATGTTATTGCTAATCCTGTCCGCATCGATGTCAACACTCGCCGCATTGGTCTTAATATCCAGTTCCACTATCGCACGAGACCTTTATAAAGGTTTTATCAATAC
>QNEG01000255.1 GCA_003645115.1 bacterium
CTTTTAATTTGACAGAAAATAATAGGGTCAATGTTCGAGTATTGGGAAATATTCGTGGTCAGAAAGTCGGTGTTTTGGAAATATTTCCAGTTTATTATTATAATCCACAAACTGGAACGGTCGAATATATTGTCAGGGCAAGAATAAATATTAGATTTAAAAATCGATTGGATACCGATGCGATAGGATTTCGCTCACCAGTATTCAGAAAAATATTAAAAGATGTGTTCCCCATCCCGGTAGAAATACCGCCAGAACCGGATTTCCCTATTGTCTATTGGGTTATATATCACGATGACTTTTATGATGCTATTGCACCATTTATCCAATGGAAACAACAAATGGGATACGATGTGGTCTATACTCCAACTTCCGAAATAGGAACATCGGTGGATGATATCACCGCAGAGATTCAGTTTGCCTACGATAATTGGACTGTCCCACCGGATTTTATCCTGTTTGTCGGTGATATAGAACAAATTCCAGCTCACAATGTCGGAATGCATTATACCGACCTTTACTATTGCACCACCGATGGCGACGATTATTTGCCAGATATACTATATGGTAGATTTTCCTGTGCTACCAGCGAACAGGTTAGCGCTATTGTGGAAAAAACACTGGTATATGAAAAATTTATTATGACTTCTACCGAGTTTCTCAGACGACCGGTGTTTGTCGCCTGCGGGACCGATGGTGACTGGGAACTCGCAGAATCTACTCACCGATATGTATTCGAAACCTGGCTTACTCCACCAGAATTCGCTCCAGAATCGCTGTGGGCTTATGATGGAGCTACAGGCTCCGATGTTATCGATGCTACCGATGAGGGTGCATTACTAATAAACTATTCCGGACACGGTTGGACAGAGGGCTGGGGAAATCCATCGGTCTCATCGTCCCAGGTCTATACACTAACCAATGTGGATATGTATCCGCTGATAATTTCTAATGCTTGCCTGACTGGAAAATTCGATGAACCAGAATGTTTCGGTGAAGCCTGGATTAGAGCGGAACAAAAAGGTGCGGTCACTTTCATTGGCGCCAGTAATTCTACATATTGGGGTCCCGACGATGTCTGGGAAAGAAGATGGTATGATGCCATTTTCGATGAGGGATATACTACACTTACCGGCGCCACCTATAAGGGAAATCTCGCTGTGGAACTATCCGGTAGTTTCGGAGAATATTATTTCGAGGTATATCATAATTTCGGCGACCCATCATTATGGCTTTACTGGGGCGAACCCACTGCCATAAATGTGGATTTATCAGACTGGGATGGATATCTTCCTATGGGCGAGGATTTCTACGATTTGCCGGTATCCGAGGATAACGCATTGGTATCAATCTGGCGCGATGATGAAAGAATGGGAGTGGATATATCATTCGGTGGAATAGCACACATAGTGCCAGAATTCACTCCAGCAGAACCCGGTTCTGCTATTATCGTGGCGACAAAACCCAATTTCTATGCGCCGTTTGTCCAAACAGTCCCAAACGAATATCTGGCTATTGTGGAATTCACTCCAGAAAGCATTCAAGTCGGTGTGGATAACAATTTCGAGATTTACATCACCGATGCTGAAAGTCTGGGATATGAGGACGCAGTGGTTATTATCTCTGGGCTGGAAGTGGCAGAAACTACCACCACCGATTCGCTGGGATTCGCATCACTCATTGTCAATCCGCCCTATGGAATCCCATTGACTCTGGAAGCATTCGTGGAGGGTAGAAGAATATTATGCCGACAATTACCAGTCTATGGTGCAATGGATTGGACTCTGGACTCATTGTTCGCCGAAGTCCCAGCTATCGAACTTACTGGAACACTGGCTGTCGGTTTCGAGTGCTATATATCATTTTCTGTTTCTGAAACTGAATTCCGATGTTATGTGTTCGCCGGTTCGACAGAAATTATGGTCGATTTTTCCGAAAGCTCCGGTATAGTCGGTTTTAATCCCACTACAGAAAACCCCGCTATTGTGATATTAGCCAAACAAGGATATAATGCCTATTGCGATACTATCCCGGTGATTTATGCAAATGGTCCATTTAGTGGAGTGGTAATAGATACCGCCGGCGGAACATTATCGGTTAGACCGGAAATGATATTTGTTCACGGGACCGACACCATAGCAGATTTCCGAGGAAACTGGGATGGTTCGTTCTCGCTTCCGGGAACATTCCCCTGCGATACTTATTCTGTCCATATCTCCGCATTTGGATACTATGATACATCTTATACATTTTTGCTGACCACTCGTGGCAACTATGAATTTCGATTGATGCCCACTCCACGAAGTGAATTATTCGCACGAGTGAAAGATAGCGAGGGTATGCCGATTTCCGCCGAGGTGCAACTGCTGACTTCATCCACGGGTGAATTAGTGGGAACACCAGAGGAAATCGAGACCGGATTGTTTGCCTTATCCAGTCAGCCATTTTTCGAATATGTATTGTTCGCTCGAAGTCGTGGATTTTCTCCGGGAAGAGTCACATTCACCCCCGAAAGCGATACCACCATAGTGGAGATAACTCTGGAATCGAATGAATATGACATACTATTGGCTGACCTTACCGATGATGGATACACCAGCACGATAATGCGTCGCAATCTGGATTCTCTTGGATACACTGTATATGAGACTACCGAAGTCCCAGATACATCACAGTTGTGGCGTTATAATGTGGTTATTGTTTCGGCGGGCGCAGATTCCAATGTAATAAGGACATCACAGTTGAGCACATTGTTGGATTATCACTCTCTCGGCGGAAGAATTATTTTCGAGGGCGGAGACCTGGCATATCAGGTAATAGCACACGGAACATTCGAACCTATATATAAGACCGATTTATTTCATCTGGGTTCTTATATCACCGATGTGGTCGGAGACAGCGGATTATATGTGAATTCCACCGCAAAGGATAGTTTCGTGTTTTACTATCCCAATTTTCTGGGGTTGAGATATTCCACATTCAGCGGATTGGGCGCACCCACTTATTTCGATGTGGTCACTCCCGGCGAGGATGCATATTTATTCTTCTCCATTCTTCCCGATTCTAATGAGGGATGTATTTCCATATTCCCTGATAGCGAGCATAGAGGGTTTGCTCGAAGTGCATTTTTCGGTGTTTCATATATAAATGCATTCCTTTCCGGGACTGTGGCACCTACTATATTTTCCAATCTGCTGGAATATATACTTCCGCCAAAACCCAATATGGGATTTGTGTTCGGTAATGTAGATTTGGAAACCGGCGCACCCGGAAATTTGACCCAAATCAGCGCACTCGGTCCAGAAACTGTGATTGATTCTACATTCGCCGATGGCAGATTCGCTATACAATCCAAGCCCGGTGAATATTCGCTATCATTCCAGCGGATAAATTATAGGGATACCACAATTTCGATTTATATCGACCCATTCCAGCCAAATCGAGTGGAAATGATGTTGTATCGCATAGATTTAGTAGCGGAAACAGTCCCGCAGGAGCCATTCGTGGATGTAGCTCGACCGAACCCGTTCAATAGTGCAGTATCGGTGAAATATGCTAATCCACAAGGTGAAAATATATTCGCCAGAATTGTGGATATCAACGGACGCACTATGAAAC
>QNEG01000256.1 GCA_003645115.1 bacterium
ATAGCTTCTCGGCTCACCAATACTTTTCGATAAAAAATCGCGCATATTCGTTCCCTCCACTTTAATATTATAATGATAAATTTTGAGAAGTCAAGAATAATATATTATAGCTTATAGGGGGATTTTATAATTTTTATGATTCCGTTATTGTATATATAATAATTATTTTTCAGAACTGCTCTATCACGCTATTTTACTGCCAGATGGGAAGTATCAATAATTTCTCATAAGATATATATCGCGAGGCTGGGCAGGATTTATTGGGGAAGAGTAATCATACCAGCTGGACTCCTCGGGTTCCTTCCACTACTTCTCCGCAATAAAATGCGTTATATTCTTGCAATAACTCCAGAGCATTATCCAGTTGTTCCTGGGATACTATTATCACATATCCGATACCCATATTAAATGTTCTATACATTTCATCGGAATGGATATTTCCCGCTTGTTTGATGAATTCGAAAATAGGAATTGTGGGAATATTCTTTTTTTTAATAATTGCTCGGGTGTTTTCTGGCAATACACGAACAAGATTACCTACAATTCCTCCTCCGGTGATATGAGCCATCCCCTTTATTTTCAATTTCCCGCGCAATTTTCGCACTGCGGATAAATATAACCGATGAGTTCTCAATAGTGCCTCGCCGATAGTTTCACCAAGCTCTTCTATGTATGTATCTACATCATATTTTTTTCTCTCGAACAGAACATATCGAGCCAGTGAATATCCATTTGTATGAAGTCCATTAGCTGGAATACCGATTATCATATCTCCCGGTGTTATATCTTCGCCGGTGATAATATTATCGCTCTCGGTGATACCTACTATAGTGGCTGTCAAGTCGAATACTTTGGATGGATAGAATCCTGGCATTTGAGCTGTTTCTCCGCCGATAAGCGCGCATCCTGCGTTCTTGCATCCTGTGGATAAACCCTCGACTATTTGAACAATTTCACTCGGAGAAAGATCGGTATGACCGATATAATCCAGCAGGAACAATGGCTCTGCATTATGAACAGCGATATCATTCACGCAGTGGTGGACTAAATCGATTCCCACCGTATTATATATATTGGCTCTTATCGCCACCAGAATTTTGGTGCCTACTCCATCGGTGCTGGAAAGCAATATCTTTTTATCATCCAGCCGATATGCACCGGCAAATAGTCCGATATCGGTCAGCACATCGGGGGAAAATGTTCGTTGTGCCAGATTAGCTATTTCTCGCTTGGACTCATCCGCAGAATCTATATCCACGCCAGCTTTGGAATATGTTATTTTATTATCCATCTGAATTATATCGATTTTATCATTTCACAATTTTACCACTTACTTTCATCTCGGCAAAATCCTCTACTCGAAAATATGCGATACTACCCTTCGATGCAACACCTTTCGCATAAACCTTAAGATAATTCCCAGTATGTCCGATAGCTATTCTATCAGCGATTTCGCCTTTATCAGACATTCGTCCCGCAGAGACGCTGGATATGGGTTTCGATTGTTCAACTATAAATTCTAATTTCTTTCCCAGAAATTGCTTTGCGAAATTGTATCGATTTTTTCTATCCAGATATTGAAGTCTTTCTGCTCGCTCACTCATAACATTTCCCGGTATTAGTTTAAGATTAGACGCCTTCGTTCCTGGTCGAGGTGAAAATTTGAATATGTGCGAATAAGCAAAAACACCCGATTCGAGGATAGATTCAGTTTTAGAAAAATCCTCCGCAGTTTCGGCGGGATAACCGACTATTATATCCGCACCAAAACAAACTTCCTCACGCTGTAAACGAATATTTTGCAGCTTTTTCATTATTGCCATCACATCATATTGGGGGCGATTCATCTTGCGCAACAATCTATCACTACCCGATTGCAATGGTATATGCAAATGCGGAGCAATCCTTTCCTCGCTTGCTATCAAATTGACCAATTCATCGGACAAACTCGGTGGTTCCAGTGAGGATAGCCGAAGCTGATAGACTTTGGTTTCATCGAGGATTCTTCGAATTAAATCTGCCAGATGGAGATTATCATAATTCCAATCTCCGATATCCACTCCGGTTAGCACTATTTCTTTGAAACCCTTATCGATCAGTATTTCCATTTGATGAATAATTTTATCTAATGGACGACTACGAGAATTTCCTCGCACCAGTGGAACAATGCAATATGCGCATCGGTTATCGCATCCATCCTGAATTTTCAATCTTGCTCGAGTCCGAGAGATATTTAAACCATATATAATAGGAAAATCCAACTCCATCGGCGAGGTATCGGAAATGCATTTCAAATCATTATCTGGCTGAATATATTTCGAATCGATTTCTGTGGATTCGAATAATTTTGCAATATCATACCTGTGCGATTTATCTATCAGGGCAGTTCCTGAAATTGGAGGCAGCAATTCATTATTCATGGCTATTGCTGTGCATCCTGTGATTAATATTTTTGCCTGTGGATTTTCTCGCCGAATCCTATGAACAAACTGTCGAAGTTTCTGGTCGGCGCGAGCAGTAACAGTGCAACCATTCACCAGCACTATATCTGCATTCTTCCAGCTGGTTGGTTTAAATCCTTCCAATAACAGACGCTCCACTATTATTTCGCCTTCGTGTTGATTCAATCGGCAACCGAAATTTTTTATCGAAAAATACATCTATTTTGCGGTTTATCTGCCCGGCATTATCATAGGCATAGTTTTGAGATCCTCGGGAATTACTATTATGGTATTATTCGGCGAATTCACCAGTGATTTCAACATCTCTATTCTATACCAGGTAAGATAATTGGGTGTCAATCCTTGCGCGATGATACGATTCGCCTCACGAATTCCCTCAGCCTCGATTATTTTTCGTTCCTTTTCTTTCTGCTCCTTCTGCAATACAAACTCCATCTTCTGAGCTTCCTGGTTGGCGGTTATCTTCGCATTTATGGCATTCTCGACTTCCTTGGGAAGTTTTACATTGCGAAGCAATATCTTATCGATTTCCACTCCCTTACCCTCAGAAAGTTTTATAGCATGAGTTGTCATACTGTCTATGAATTCGTCTCGCTTTGCGGTGTAAATATCCTCTGCGGTATAATTTACAGCAACATCTCTTATTGCGGTTCTTAATAGTGGACGAACTACTTTTTCCACATAATCGAGCCCGATAGTGCGATACACATTCGGAGCTTCCTGCGGAATAAGTCTATACCATGCAGTCAAATCGAGGCGCACCATAAGACCCTCGGATGTCAATGCATCGATAGCGTCATCGCCATATTTTGCGCCCTCGGCAGTGGCAACCGACATAGTGTATGCCTGAAGTCGGGTATCCATTTTCACTATATTCAACAGTGGATTGATTATGTGAAATCCTTCATCCAGCACTCCTGGACGAACATTTCCGAACAGGACTTTTACTCCAACATGCCCGGGTGGAATTATGGTAAATGGGCTGAGAAATACTATAATAAATAACACCGCCAGTGCAATTAAAATCGAACAGCCCATAGATTTTGCTTTCATTGTAATTCCTCCTTTTTTAAATGAATCTATTCATCACCACAAAATGAAATTTATTATTTTAAATTATACAATTCGATTTAAAATACAAGCCATTTATTAG
>QNEG01000257.1 GCA_003645115.1 bacterium
ACCGATAGTAGCTGCATAAATCGATGCCATTTTAGCTTCGGTAAAAATTTCCGGCAGGATTTTACTATCGATTTTCAATCCCGTTTCCAGTTGAAGTGATGTCGGCTCGATTTTCAGAACTTCCAAATGAGCGATAGCAATTTGTGGCTCTACCGATGCCATCATCTGTGGCATAAGCTCATCTATAGAATCTAATTCTGATTGCGGGATTATGGCTTTCCTACCATAGCCGTATCGAGTCAATACTCGTCGAGGATTTACCTGTATTGCCACATTTCCTATTATAGTGCGATTCATTGGATATTATATTTTTTCATTTTTCTATACAGTGTCCTAACAGAAATTCCCAGTATCTCGGCTGATCTTTTTCGCGAACCATTCGCTATTTGTAATGCACGCTCGATAGCTTCTTTCTCCGCAGCATCGATAGAGGGTGGATTACTCATTTTTTCCAATATACCGTGTAAGAGTCTATTATTTTGTTGAAGTATAATCAACATCGAGCGCAAGCTGGAATTAATATTTTCCGAACCCACAGTAGTGGATACCGGTAATCTTCTCCCAAGTTGTCTATGTTCGGTAAAATAAGCAATCAAATCATAGCGATGAATTACACTTCCGCCAGCCAGCATAACTGCATTTTCCACCAGATTTCTCAATTCTCTGACATTTCCGGGCCAATGATAATCCAGCATAGCCTCGATAGCATCGTCGGAAAAATTAGCGAAAGAAATATTCTGTTCCTGTGCGATTTTTTTTGCAAAGAAAAATGCTAATATAGGTATATCCTCACGCCGTTCTCGCAATGGCGGAATATATATATTCACACCGCTTATCCGATAATACAAATCCTCACGAAATTTTCCATCTAACATAAGGTTTTTCAAGTCCTGATTGGTAGCTGAAATAAGCCTAATATCCGCCTTTTGGGGATTCACATCGCCCACCGGGAAATATTCCTTACTTTCCAGCACCCGTAATAATTTTACCTGAACATTCTGCGGTATTTCGCCGATTTCATCCAGAAACAATGTCCCCTGTTTAACCTTATCGAAAAATCCGGGAGTATCCTTATTTGCACCGGTGAATGCGCCCTTTTTATATCCGAACAATTGCGCCTCCAGTAATGTCTCCGGTATTGCACTACAATTTATTGCTAAAAATTCTCCATCTTTTCTGGCGGAATGCTTATGAATGGAATTCGCTATCAATTCTTTCCCTGTGCCGGTTTCACCGGTTATAAGCACTGGAATTTCGGTGGGTGCTACTCGAAATATGGTTTCTGCTATAACCTGAAGTGAATTCGACCTGCCCACCAATCCACATTCTGCGAGTATCTGACGATGACTAACCAATTTTTCCACTCGAACGATTAATTCATCGGTAGTGATATCGCGAGACAATATCAAATCGACCAATCCAGAAAGTGCAGATTTATCCATAGCACTATCCAGCAAGATTATCGGCAATAGTGGGGCTCGATGTCCAACCACCCGAAGAAAATCTACTATCGATAATTTTCCGTGATGATTGTAATCAATTATTGCCACATCGAAATGGTCTGTGCGAAGTTTACCCAACAATTCTTCCTGTGTGTCGCATTTGACACTGGGAATCCCCAATTCTAAACCCGATACAAGCGCAATTATCTTTATATCATCGAATGACATTTTTGTCTCCATAATAAAATTATAATATGCTATTGGGAATATAGCAACCGAAATTTTATCCCATAATTATCCTATAATATCTGATGAATATTGTTATTTGATAAGAATAATTTCTTTATCAATTTTCGATTTCCCAGTCCAGATAATACTATATTTTCCCGATGGTATATTTTGAGGTTTCCATTGGAGACTTATATTATCCGCAGCACCAGAGAATAATGTGCTCACTCGATGTCCATTATTATCGACTATTATCAATTCGCCTCGTTCGATTTCTAACAATTGCAATTCGATATCAGCAGATGAATTAAATGGATTCGGGGAGATAGTAATAGTCGATTTTTTGGGCAATTTATACTCGCAAATTCCAGTAAGATCGACATAGAATGACCAGTAGTAATCCTCGGCGGAATTTGGTGCGCAATAATCGGGATTATCCTGAATATTTTGAGCGGTAATAATTACTGTTTCTCCGTGCGCAAAAGGAATCTCTGGTATGTAAGTAGCCACCGCACCCGATGGAATATTGGTAACTGAGGGAACAACAATAGAATCATTTATTGCAAATCTCAATGCATCGCCATCTACTCCAGAACCGGTCTCATTTATGGTTATCTGAATAGCAGGAGTAGCCATAGTGACCGTGTCGCCATCGGCAGGAGAATTCGAGCCGACTGTGGGGGTAGTAAAATCGGTGTAGAAATCGAACCAAACTGGAGAAGCATAATTACCCAATTCATCGGCGCAGGATTCCAAATATACCGATACAGTCTCGCCATCCGCAAAATAGTCGGTATTCGGATAAAATACCAATGTGTCATTATAAAAAATAAGTTCCCCATCGGGATAAGAACCGAGCGAGTATGAATAATCATTCACCCTCAATGCTATCGATTCGGTATCCACTCCAGATGGGTCGGTAATTTCGAACATAATTAGCTGGTCATCACAGGAAGTATATGTATGTTCCAATGGCATAATAATAGTAATATCCGGCGGAAAAGTATCTACTCCTGTGGATATTAAAAAAGTCCAGCAAGTAATGGGAGTAGTATTTGCACCGCAATATTCTGCTCTATCAGCGAGATTGGTAACGCAAAAAGTATGGAAATCATCGCTCAGCGACGATGCGTTATAGGTCAATTCATAGCCAATAGCGGTCTCTGTCCATACCAATTCAGAATGTTCTACCGGCGAGGAATCTAAATTGAAACGAACCGCACAGGAATCTATTCCCGAGATAGAATCTAGTATGGAGAATCGAATGGAAGGCGATGAAGTATAGACCGTGTCGCCATCGGCAGGAGAAATGATATTCACCGATGGCTGAGAATAATCTATGGTAAATATTCCCGAAATGGGCAATCCCACAGCTGGATTTCCCACGCTATCATATACCTCGGTAAATGAATAATTTATCACCTGTCCATCGGGATATTCTATCATCGGCGCAAAATAAATGGTATCCCCACTGTGATATAAATCATCGCCGGTATATTCGATTCCATTCACAGTCAATCTAACTGTTGACCAATCTACACCACTTCGGTCGTCGCGCACGCTGAAAATTAATGCCTGTGATAGGCAGGATGAAAATGAACTATCTTCCGGTTCGATTAAAACCACCGTGGGTCCGGTGATATCCGGTCCGCTGGTATCTGACAACTCGGCACTGGAAAGAACCAATAATTCGGTCCGGGTCACCGCATATATATATGGATATTGGATATTCGCATCCACTGCATAACCGCTGGAGATAGTATATTCATCGATAGATACTGGACTGGCAGGCATACTCCAATCCAGCAGAATGAATCCATAATTTCCATTGGCGATAAAGTATTGATTTCCATAAGAACATCCATGTCTGCAATCGCCATCATCGGAGGTAAATCTGCCAGCTTCAGAATGGAAATCATCCGAAGTGAGCAATAGGACATTAC
>QNEG01000258.1 GCA_003645115.1 bacterium
GAGAAGGAAGTTAAAAACGAGGGATAATAATGAATATAATAGATAAAATTTTCGGGACTCGAAATATAGGTTTGGCACTGGGCGCAGGTGGCGCCAGAGGATTGGCGCATATCGGTGTTATACAAGCATTGGATGAACTAAACTATAAAATTGTGGCGCTTTCCGGTGCCAGTATGGGAGCGATAGTCGCAGCTATGTTCGCATTTTATCCCCATTGGTCTATGGTGCAGGAAAAATTATTCGACTATTTCAAATCGCACCAAGAGGCACTGGATGAATTTGAAATACTAAAGAATGCATCTCGGCAGGAAAGTTCTGAATCATCTAGGTTCAAGAGTATAAAGTCGAGTATGTATAAATTGCGGATGTATGGTCGTCTGATTGCCGACACCCCCCTGCTGAAAAGTGAATTATTAACCGATTTAATATATACTGTTCTACCGGATAAGGATATCGAGGAAGCAAATTTGCCGCTGACTATCGTGGTTTATGATATTCTTTCCGAGAAAGAAGTTCGAATTAGAAACGGAGCGGTGAGAGATATAGTAGTAGCCAGTTGTTCTATACCTGGTATTTTCCCACCGGTGAAAAAAGATGATATGCTTTTGGTGGATAGCGGAGCGATTTCTCCGGTTCCGGTCAGCGCAGTGAAGTCATCGGGAGTGAAAAAAATTGTGGCAGTGGATGTATCACCGAAGCAATCGAAACACAATCGCTATAGTAATGGACTGGATATAATGCTCAATGTTCTTGCTGGTGCTACACAGAAAATAAAGGAAATGGAATTGCGGGATGCCGATATAGTAATCCAACCTCAAATAGGCGGATTAGAATGGTGGCGATTCGAATACTATCAGCAGATAAAGGATAGAGGATATAAAGCTGCGATGGAGAGATTGACCAGATAAAATTAATCATATTTATTGGTGATATCCTCGCCGGTTTTTGCATCGATAATTCTGTAAGAATTCGGGTTCATAGAAGCCTCGGCGAACACTACCAAATTAATTTCATAAGCTTGCTTAAAATCAGATATTCTCTCTCCGCCATCGGACAGTAGTTCCTCGGCGATATCCGGATGAGTAATTAAAATAGCATTACCCTTGAAATTGCCTTTAGCGCGAATAAGCCATCGCTCCAGATTGGCTACCATAGTGCTCGGAGAATATATCGAACCCACTCCATTGCATACCGGACATTGTTCGGTAATCCGTGATGTGATAGATTGTTGGACTCGTTTTCGTGTTATCACCATCATACCGAAATCGTTTATGGATAGTATTCGTTTACTCGCTCTATCCTTGCGCAATGCATCCTTAAAAGTTTTTTCCAATCGGGCGATATTTTCTGATTTGTTTAAATCGATAAAATCTACTACGATAATACCGCCGAGGTCTCTGAGTCTGATTTGTCGAGCGATTTCCTCGGCAGCCTCGCAATTAACTCGCATCGCCATCTGTTCGTAGTCCCGTTTTCCGGTCGATTTTCCACTGTTTACATCGATAGCTACCAATGCCTCGGTCAAATCGATTACTATTTCTCCACCGCAGGGCAATCTCACCGAACGCGATAGCATCTTGTCGATTTGCTTCTCTATTCCGTATTTTTCAAATATCGATTCCTCGCCGGAAAATAACTTTACTCTATCAGCTAAATTGGGAGCCACTTCCTGCACATAATCTATCACTTTTTTATGTTCCTCTTTCGAATCGATAATGAATTCGGAGACCTCGTCGGAAAATTGGTCTCTTACCAGAGTGGGTATTAGTCCGGCATCGCGATAAATTAACGAGCCTGGCGGAAGCACCTGTGCTCGATGTTTTATCTTTTCCCATACCTGCAACAAACTTTCCAAATCCTGATTCAATACATCTCCGGATAATCCACGAGCGATAGTTCGAATTATTATTCCAAATCCCTCGGGTTTTACTTTTGCGATTTGTTTTCTCAATCTGGAGCGTTCGGACTTATCACGAATTCTTCGGGAAACACCGATATGTTTCGGTCCGGGAATCAATACTAAATATCTTCCAGGTATTGAAAGTTGAGTGGTGCATCTGGCACCTTTCGTCCCGATAGGGTCCTTTATTATCTGGACCAGTAATTCCTGTCCTTTATTTAGCACTTTTGTGATATGAGTTCCATAATCTTTCACCATCGGTTGATGAAATGTTTCTTCTTCTTCCTCTGTTTCGGCATCAGCAAACGGGTCGAAACGAGCTATATCGGATATATGAAGGAATGCTCTCCGAGAAAGTCCGATTTCCACAAAAGCAGCATTCAATGAAGGCACTACATTCTCTATTACTCCCTTATACACATTGCCGGTTATTCTTCTCTGGTCGGCACGCTCTATCATCAATTCCACAAGATTTCCATCCTCGACCAGTGCCACGCGCCTTTCGTGAAGTTGGACATTTACTATTATTTGTAACATACTTTGATTCCGCCTTGACTTATGAGTTGTTGTTTTCCAATGTTATCTCTCTTTTGGCATCTGATATCCTATTTATATAAACATTTATTCTTTTTGAGGGCAATAATTTTTCCGGTAGATTTTCCGCCCACTCCACAATTTTTATCGCATCGGGTTCATAAAGATATTCGGCAATTTCTCCGCCTGTCTCGGAGTCGATAGAGGAAAGTCTGTATAAATCGATATGATAGACATAAGTATTGTCGCCGTGATATATATTCACAATCACGAATGATGGGCTTTTTACCGTAGATATTCCCAATGCCCTGCATATTCCTCGAGTGAGAGTGGTTTTACCCGAACCTAATTCACCGAATAATAATATAGTCGCTCCAGCGGATATTTGTTTTGCTATAGATTCACCAAGTTTTTCCGTTTCCTGCGGAGAATTGGTAATGGACTTTTTTTTCTTTGCGGTCATTCTAACAATTATTTTGCTTCATCGAGAAATTTTCTGATCGTATCGAATGTGATAAAATCTGCCTTGTTGACCAGAATAGATTCCGGGCAACGATATCCATTGTCGCCCTCGTGAGCGTGAGTGGCTATTATATGAACTACTTTTGCTGGAAGTTTCATTTCATAAGCCAATGCTGCTCCACTGAATGGGTGGCGCAATAATTTTCCTAGCGGTGATTTTACTATTTTTCCTGTATCATCCTTTTCATATTCCAGGAATTTGCCCACATCGTGTAATATTGCGCCGGCAATCATTATATCCTTATCGTAATGGAAATCGGGATATTTATTTTTTAGTTCCTCGGCACTGTGTAGTGCAATTTGAGTTACTGCCGAAGTATGCTCTATCAACGACATCGGGCAATTTGGAATAAGCAAAGTGAATGGTATGGATAATGCTTCATCTGCACTCCACTTGCCGCGAATTATAGCCTCCTCAAAACATTTTTTCACATTACTTTTCAATTGTTCATTCGAGATAAGCTCGACCTGTGGGATTTTTTCCCAAATTTCTTGCATATTTGACCTCCTGTATAATTTTACTCGATTTAAGATACCAGATATACGAATAATAGCAAGGAATTATATTCCGTGAGATAATAAAATATATTACTATCATCGAGAGAATGCAATTATACTGCATCGGATTTCGTAGGGTGATAAATATAA
>QNEG01000259.1 GCA_003645115.1 bacterium
CCAACGGGATTTGAACCCGTGTCGCAGGCTTGAAAGGCCTGTGTCCTAACCAGACTGGACGATGGCGTCGTATTCAGCGCAGAAAATACGCTAATGCATAAGCATTTGTCAAGGAAAAAGTTGGATAAACGAAATATAAATTAAATCTCTTGCCAAATTCATATTTTTCGAATTTATTATTATAGCAACTGGCGAAGTCAATATAAACTGTCGAGGAGGATATATGGAATCGAAAATATATGAGGAAATATTACAATCGATAGATTGTGGAATAGTGCTTAAGAATAAAGATGATGAGATAATTTTCGAAAATGAAATCGGGAAAAAACTGCGTAGTTTAGAAGCCGATGAAGATGGATATGTAGAAAATGAAGGTGAGCACTATTTGTTAGTAAAAAAATCTATCTCCAGTGGAGAATTATATATCTGGAAGAATGCGACCGAATTGTTTAATAACAAGAAATTAATGATTATCGACCCGGAATTAGGTATATTCAACGAACGATTTATGCGCGAAGAATTAGAACGAGAATTGGATAGAGTTCATCGCACAGGCTCACAAATGGCATTAGTATTGGTGGATATCGATTGCGGAGAAGAACAAGTGTGTATGGTGGATGTAGCAAATGCATTGAAGCATAGTGTCAGAATTTACGATAAGGTATTTCGGGGAGACCGTTCCGATTTTGTCCTTATGCTGTTCGCAATGGACCCTGAAAATGCTTACGCCACCGGTGAAAGATTGCTGAAGACTTTGAAAGAATTAGGTATCGCTCGAGTTAGTATCGGGATGACTCTTTCGGAGAAATCGCCCTCTGCTGAAGCTATGATGAGACAGGCTCAAAGAGCCTTATATGTGGTAAACACACGAGGTGGAAATGATTTCTCCATTTATTAAACTTATCCAGATGAATAAATTATGTTAGGCGCAATTCAAATCATACTATTTGGCACGCTGGTAATTCTAATCCTGTTCAGGATAGATTACAATAATATCTCGAAAATGAAGTATTTCGGCGAGCGACGGTTGGAACAATTTTTGAACACTGCAGACAAAATTATAGTGCAAAAAAATGTTACCGAACTATCCGTGATGGGTTATCGTTCACGATTATTAATCGACCAAGCCACCGATTATGGCGAAATTATCGCCGTTATAAGATATATTCTCGGTGCTTTACTATCGATAGTGGAATATAATGAAGATGAGAAACGAATTCGCACCCATTCCGAACTGGCTATCGCAGCTATTCATCAATTAAACCAGCGTAAACTCGATTATTGTAAGCGATGGAGATTATCCTGCCCGATGGTAGTGCAAGAATTAAATGAAGAATATATACGAAATGCCAGACGGAAAGTGTTGCTTAGACTAAATAAAAAATTGGAAAATAATTCCTGACTGGAGGTAAGTTATGCGTAAATTGACATTATTTCTCACTCCGTTTATTTTGTTAAATATCCTGTTCGCTTTTGGTTTGATTCTTCCCGAATATGAAAAGAAAAAAGTTATCAGAATAGATGAACTCGATGTGATACCTTACGAGGCGGAATTGAAAATAAAGATAATGGATAATTTTGTTATCGCCGAGCTTACCCAAACTTTTCTCAATAAGAAAAATCGCAATGCAGAAGGAATTTTTAAATTTCCACTACCCGAGGGAATGGATATAATCGGTTTTGCCACCTGGGATGGTTCGCAAAGAATTCCGGGTGTGATACTGGAAAAGAGAAAAGCAATTCAAATATACGAGGAATTGCGGGCACGCGCAATAGACCCCGGAATACTATTGCCAACATCCAGGAATATTTTCACCGCAAAAATAACTCCAATTTTCCCCTATTCTACTAAATTACTCGAATTGCAGTTCGCCGGACTACTTCCAGAAATAGATAATGGAGTAAAATTTCTATTGCCGCTTTCTCCCAGCGAGATTTCTAGTTTCCCATTGAGAAAATTGAAAGTATCATTGATTGTTTTGGGAAAAGATAAAATCGATGATATATCTGTCAGCGGAATCCCGGTGAAATTGCAAAAATCGGATGGAAAATACACCGGAGATGTCCAACTGGAAAATATCGAACTCCATAAATCACTAATGATAGAATATACCTATGCACAGGATATCAATCCAGTTTCGGTGTCTATCGCCCAAGAAAACGATGATGTTTATGGATTGGCATTATTCTCTCCGCCCATAGTCGAATATAAACAGAAAATTAGTGCTATTATCCTTGCGGATATTTCTGCCAGTGTGAAATCCAATTTTTCTCAAGTAATGACTTCAGCAATAGAGACAGCAGAACTGGCAAATGAATTCGATATCCTATGTTTCAATGATTCAATATATGAATACTCCGGGAACCAATTTGTCTCGCAGACATCCGGATTAAAACAATTCTTTAGCGATATTACTCCAGCATTCGGAACAAATCTATTATCTGCCTTGAACAGTGGATACAAAAGGCTCGAAAACACCGATGGTAGAAAAGTGCTGGTGCTTATAACCGATGGTGTCCCCACTGTGGGAGAGATTGGAAAGAATATGATTACTGGATTGGTGAAATCACATTCAGATATTCCAATTTATGTGATTGCAATGGGGACAAGAATAGCCGACCAATTGCTATTAGAACTAACCGAGTATAGCGATGGTGCGATATTATTTATTCCCTCTGGTGCAACCGATACCGAGGTCGCCGATGAAATAGAACGAGTGATTAAGCCATACATTCAGCGGAAACCTACTACAGTGAATAAAATAGAGTGCGATGATGGAAAAATATTGGATATATATCCGAAAAAGCTAAGGGTATTCGGTGGAATTCAAGGTGCGTTATCATTTCGGATGAATAAGTTGCCATCATCCGATGCTACACTATGGATATACACCGATGATGGCGGTAAATATTCTGCGCCAGTGGGAGAACCTGGCAATATCGAACATATCTCTCGATTGTGGGCAACAGGACGAGTCGATTTCCTATTGAGAAAAATAGCACAACAGGGCGAAAAAGATGAATGGATAAACGAAATAATAGCATTATCCAAGAAATATACTTTCGTGACACCCTACACTGCATTTCTTGCTGCACCTCGCGCAGTGCTCAGACCACGAGTGATTCAGCCTGCCGACCCAAAATTAGTCATCGATGCACCCACTGCTGTCCGCGTGGTAGTAGAATTACCCTGGGGCGAACAGATAATAGCTCAAAAAAATGAACACACCAAAATGTGGGAGGCTCGGTTTCTGGTGCCGCAGGATGTCACCGATGGAGAATATAGATGTGTCCTTACTATTACCGACAAGAGTGGTGCACAATGGCAGCAGAACCAAACCTTCGTGGTAGATACCAAACCACCAGAAATTACTGCGGAAGTGAAACCCGATAAAGCATATCCAGGTGAGGAAATTATACTCAAAGTATTTGCGCCACAGGATACCAGAACAATTATGGCAAAAACTCCCGATGGCAAGACACTGAAACTTCGATATAATCATAGCTATTCTGCATCCATAGCGCATTGGATAGTTTCTGACTTGCCTGCGGGAAAATATAC
>QNEG01000260.1 GCA_003645115.1 bacterium
AATCATATCAAGGATGCATCGCTGGCGGAATTGGGGAAACGACGAATAGAATGGGCAGAGAGAGATATGCCAGTTCTTCGGCAAATTCGTAAAAGATTTCAAAAAGAAAAACCATTAGATGGAATAAATGTAGCCGCCTGTCTTCATGTGACCACCGAGACCGCAAATCTTATGAGGACATTGGCAGCAGGTGGTGCAAATGTCAGATTGTGCGGGTCGAATCCATTATCTACTCAAGATGATGTCGCCGCTGCACTGGTGCATCACTATGGAATATCCGTATTCGCTATCAAGGGTGAGGATACCGATACTTACTATGACCATATCGAATCCTGCCTCGAATTCGACCCGAAAATCACTCACGACGATGGCGCAGATTTAGTGGCTACTCTTCACGAAAAATACGCAAACTCCAAAGCGAAAAATATATGGGGTTCAATGGAGGAAACCACCACCGGAGTGATTAGACTAAAGGCACTGGCTAAAGATAAACGATTGCTATTCCCAGTATTTTCAATAAACGATGCGATGACAAAGCACTTTTTCGATAATCGCTATGGGACAGGGCAATCTACTCTGGATGGAATAATTCGAGCTACTAACCGATTGATTGCTGGTTCTACAGTGGTAGTGGCTGGCTATGGTTGGTGTGGTCGTGGATTCGCTATGCGAGCCAAAGGACACGGCGCAAAAGTTATTATCACCGAGGTGGATCCGGTGAAGGCATTGGAAGCCACTATGGATGGGTTCGAGGTTATGCCGATGGAACAGGCAGCGCCAATTGGAGATATATTTTGCACTATCACCGGCGATATAAATGTAATCCGCCCGGAACATTTCGAATTGATGCACGATGGCGCTATAGTCTGCAATTCCGGACATTTCGATGTGGAAATCGATATAAAGGGTCTCAAAGCGATGGCGAAAGAAGAACATATTGATGTGCGCCCAATGGTGGATAGATATGTATTGGATGATGGTCGCTCCATTTTCTTGCTCGGACAGGGTAGATTGGTAAATCTGTCTGCTGCCGAGGGGCATCCCGCTGCGGTGATGGATATGTCTTTCGCTCTTCAGGCGCTGACTGGAGAATATGTGGTGAAAAACGAGGGCAAATTCGATGTAGATGTCCACAATGTCCCTGCTCATATCGATGAATGGGTAGCGAAAATTAAGCTGGAAACTATGGGAATAGAAATAGATGAATTGACCGAGGAACAAAAAGAGTATTTATCCAGCTGGAATATAGGCACATAAAAAATTATATTCGACTGCCAAAATAGTATAATAGGTTATGTCAAAACTGGTTACGGTTTTGATATGGTTTGATAATTCTAATTAGTAGTCATAAAGTGTCGGTGATAAGATGAATGAACCACAATCGAAAATATTTTCTTGTGGCGAGGAATTCTTGTCGGTGCGGGAGAAAATTAAAAGCGCAGGGAATAAATTAGTATTTACCAATGGCTGTTTCGATATCCTGCATCGTGGACATTGTGAATATCTATTTCAAGCCAGGCAGTTGGGAGATTTCCTGGTGATTGGGATAAACACCGATAGTAGCGTTCAGCGACTAAAGGGACATAGTCGTCCCATAAATTCTCTGGAGCATCGAGCATATACTCTGGCATCGCTGTATTTCGTGGATGCTATAATTCCATTCGCCGAAAGCACTCCATTGGTGCTAATAAAATTACTTCGTCCGGAATTTCTGGTGAAAGGTGCAGATTATCAATTGTCTGAGATAGTAGGCGCAGAGGAGATGAAAAAATGGGGCGGAAATGTGATTCGGTTGCCATTGGTTCCCGGAATTTCTACATCGAGTATAATTTCGAGGATAAAAAATATCGCTGACTAATCGAATGTCGGTTAATTTCTGCACAGGAACATAGCATCACCATAGGAGTAAAATCGGAATCTATTTTCTATGGCATATCGATAGGCATTTTTAATGGTATCTATTCCTGCAAATGCACTAACCATAATCAGTAGCGATGATTTAGGTAGATGAAAATTAGTAATCATACAATCTACAAGTTTGAACTCGTAATCTGGATATATATATAAGTCTGTCCACCTTTTCTGTGGCAATATAGGGAATCTGTCGGCACTGGACTCCAATGCTCGAGTAGTGGTGGTTCCTACTGCTATTATTCTCCTGCCATTTTTTATTGCATCGTTCAGCATATCGGCGGTAGTTTCTGGTATTATGTAATATTCACGATGCATATTATGTTCACGAATATCCTCTGCCTTAACCGGCTCGAATGTGCCCCAGCTTACATTTAAGGTGATAAATGCAATTTCTATTCCCATCGCTTTAATTTTTTCTATCAATTTTTCAGTGAAATGAAGTCCAGCGGTGGGAGCAGCTACTGCACCTCGATTTTTTGCATATACCGTCTGGTAATTATTCCTGTCGGCGGGAATATCGCTACGTTTTATGTAATGAGGCAATGGCATTCTGCCGTGTTTTTCGAGTGCATCCCAGAATTGTTCGCCGAATAATGAAAATTCTACCAAAAATGAACCATCATCGTTTTTCGCTATTATTTTGGCATAAAATTCGCTATCGAAAAACACTTTGGTTGCATTATCCAATCGTTTTCCCGGGCGTGCCAGCACATTCCATCGTGAATTGGACACACTTTTCAGCAAGAGAAATTCGATTTTTGCACCGGTTTCTTTGTGTCCGTATATGCGAGCCGTAAATACTCTGGTATCGTTCAACACCAATAAATCACCAGTTCGCAAAAATTTTATCACTTCCCAAAATTTTGTCTCCTCGAATTCTTTATCAGAATCCACAAATAATAATCGTGAGGAATCTCTCGGTTTCACAGGATATTGTGCGATAAATGATTCAGGTAGGTGATAATTATAAGTGGATAGTTTATATTTTTCCGGTATTTCTTTCTCTTCATTGTTCATATTATTTCTTTATTTCCATATTTTATAGATTGAGAGAAAATTCATTTTCCCTTTTCTATTCCCTCACCGGTCATTGGGACGAACCTTACCGGGATTACGCTCTTTTTTACAATTCCTTCTTTCTGTTTTTTCACCAGCATTAGTTCCTGATAGTATTCTCCCACTGGTATTACCATTATTCCGCCGACAGCGAGTTGTTCGATAAGCGGTTTGGGAATATATGGAGGAGCACAGGTAACTATAATAGCATCGAAAGGAGCGTGTTCTTCCCATCCTTTGTATCCATCACCGCATTTGACAGTAATATTTTCATAACCTAATTCATTTAGTAGTTTTTCTGCGCTATTGGCAAGAGATTCTATTATTTCGATAGTATATACTTGGTCGGCGAGTTCTGCGAGTATTGCTGATTGATAACCAGAACCGGTGCCGATTTCCAACACTTTTTCATCGCCATCCAATTGCAATAACTCGGTCATTAATGCCACTATATATGGTTGTGAAATAGTCTGTCCCTCGCCGATTGGCAATGGTTGGTCGGTATAGGAAAATGCTCGATATTTTTCAGGAACGAATAGATGTCGTTTCACATTCGACATCGCAGATAGCACTCGCTCATCCTGAATTCCT
>QNEG01000261.1 GCA_003645115.1 bacterium
GTATTATAGATAGAACAAATCGAATCAATTTAACTAATCAAAAAGGAGTGAATATGAACTGGGAATTATTAGTGGAATTATCCGATGCACCGGGAGTTCCTGGTGCCGAGGAAAAAATCTGTGATATAATAGAGCGAGAGATTTCCGGATTTACCGACCAGATAAAAATAGACCCGATGGGAAATATAATCGCTCATATCCCCGGCGATGGACCGAAACTTATGCTAGATGCTCATATGGATGAAGTCGGCTTTATGGTCAGCCATATAGATGAAATGGGTTTTATTCGAGTTATCTCGCTGGGCGGAATCGATCCTCGTGTATTTTATGCTCAAAGAGTGGTAATCTGGGGCAGAGAAACTATTCCCGGTGTAGTCGGGACTATTCCACCACATCTTACTCGAAATGATAAAAGTTCTCGAGAAAATGTGGTGCCATTGGAGGATTGTTTCATCGATACGGGCTTGTCCGCAGACAAAGTGCACGAATTAGTGAAAATCGGTGATTTGATTACATTCGACAGAGATTGTATAGAGACCGAAGAATCCTTCATCGGCAAGGCGTTCGATGACAGAGTGGGAATATTTACTATGTTGGAGGGATTGAAATTAGCACAAGATATAAATTGCGATTTATATGTAGTGGGAGCAGTTCAGGAGGAAGACGGATTGAAAGGCGCTGGTCCTGCGGCATTCGGTATTCAGCCAGATTTTGCTCTCTCGCTGGAGGGCACCATCGCAAATGACATTCCCGGTGCACCACAACATAAAAGATTTGCCATTCAGGGGAATGGACCGGAAATTCGACTTTCCGATGGCAGGTTCGTGGCTTGTAGAGAATGGACATTCTTCTTGGCGAAACTCGCCGAGGAATATGAAATCCCGCATCAAATTATAGCCAAAAAAATTGGCGGGACTAATGCAGCTTCTGTTCAGATTTCCGGAATCGGTGTGAAAACCACTGTTCTATCTATTCCGGTTCGTTATATTCATAGTGCTCAAGGCATTGTGCGAAAAGACGACATAGAGGCTGGAGTCCAGTTGGTAGCGAAAGTGATAGAAAATGTAAATAAATTTGAAAAATAGATTTTATAATTTTCGATAATTATTATATTGAATAAATAGATGAGAAGAAACAGGAAAAAAGTCATCCGTTCTGAAAACACCGCCACTATAAAAGCTGAAAATAACAAAGGTTGGGCAATCTTTGACTGGGTAGTAGTTATTATATTTGTGCTGATAGTGTTAATCGGCGGTATCAGTGCATTGATAGAACCTGAACAGGGAACGGATATACAGGATATTCATCCGCCATCGAAAAATGCGATAATTCTACAACTATTTAATGGCACCGGCGACCCCACTGTCCTATCCCCTGTCACAGATTCACTCAGAATTATGGGCATCGATATTCGAAGTGAAGTAAAAAATGTTCATTCTATATATCCATATACTATAATACTCGATAGGAAAGGGAATCGGGAACTTATGGATTCCATAGCGACTATGCTGGGATTGTCCGATTGTAGAATAGTCCTACAGCGGAATTCGGATATATTCGATGCTACTTTGGTGGTAGGGAAAGACTATAAATTAGCGCTCAGCAATATTTTTGAATCCGAAAAATAAATTTTCACTTGACATATTTTGAATAAGTTATATTATTTTATTGAAGTAATGAATTTTCTCACTCGGGGCACTACCCAAACAGGTTCTTTATGAAAAATTACTTGCCAGAAAATTCAGATAATATGTTTTTTTGAGGTATTGGATGGAACAACAAAAAGAAGAGATAGAGAAAAAAAGTAAATCTAATTCCCAACGATTAGCGCATTATTGTGCAGAGCGACTTCACAAAAAACATGCAGAAAATATTTATATATTAGATTTGCGCGAATTAACCGATATAACCGACTTCTTCGTGATAGCATCTGCCAATAGTAGTAAGCATCTGGAGGCGCTGGCTGATGAATTGATGGAAATTTTCAAGGACGCTAAAATAAATAATTATCATATCGAGGGTCTGGAAGCACTTAAATGGGTTCTTGCCGATGCATACGATGTGATAATTCATCTGTTTCTCTCTGAAGTGAGAGAATATTACGATATAGAAAGTTATTGGGGAGATGCACCAGTGGAAATCATTCAGGAATCCACATAATTATTCTGAAAAATAAATTTCAAATAAATTCTAAATCAAAAATATATCCAACCCGATGAGAACTCTATTATAAATATAAGAATTCAATTTGCGATATTTATTATGGACGAATTTAGCATAGAAAATTTGGCGGAAAATATTTTAACTCGATGGTTGAAAACAAGAGTAGAAACTGTTTACGGGATATCGATTGAACCAGAAGTATTTCCACCAGATAATTCCGAATTCGGCGACTCGACCACTAATTTACCATTTAATCTGGCTGGAGTAGTGAAAAAATCTCCAGTCGAAATCGGCAGGGAAATAATCGCCGAGAATATTCCAGAAATATTCTCCGATGCCCAGGTGGTCGGAGGATATATCAATTTTTGGCTATCTGATGAATACATTCACCATATGATAAGGAATATAATCACACATCCTGAATGTTGGGGAAAGATTATTAACCATAATCCGAAAAAGATACAAGTAGAATTTGTCAGTGCAAATCCCACTGGACCACTGAATATAGTTTCGGCTCGAGCCGCCACGGTGGGTTCGACTTTGGCTAATGTCCTATCTGCCATTGGGAATAATGTCCAAACAGAATTCTATGTCAATGATGCTGGGAATCAGATAAAGTTGCTGACGGAAAGTTTTAACATTCGTATCGCACAAATTAAAGGCGAAAATGTCCAACTACCAGAAAACGCATATCACGGAGAATACCTAATCGAATATGCTCGAGAGTATATGGAAAATGATGAACCTATTCCTGCGATGGATTGGATATTGGAGCGAATTCTCGCCGAGCAGAAAGAGACTTTACATCGATTTCGAACCGATTTCGATGTGTGGTTTTCGGAACGGGAATTTCGTAAAAGTGGCAAAATTGAACAGGTTTTGAACAGGCTGGAACAGAAATCTTTAATTTACCATAATGAGGGTGCGAAATGGTTTTCAGCATCGAAAATAGACCCCGATGTCGAGGATTTTGTTCTGGTAAAATCTGATGGCGAATGGGCTTATGGATTAGTGGATATCGCATATCATATAAATAAATTCGAGGAGCGACAGTTCGATATAGTATATACCATTTTAGGACCAGATCATCACGGACATAAGGCTCGATTGGAAACCGCAATGAATGCTCTCGGACACAAAAATAAATTGAAAATAATTATATTACAGCAAGTAAATCTTATCGAGAATGGAGAAAGAGTGATGATGTCAAAGCGTGCGGGGAAATTGATTACTATGGATGTGCTAGTGGATGATGTTGGAGTAGATGCGGCTCGATATTTTTTCCTGGCTCGCAAAGCCGAGGCTCATCTCGATTTCGACATCAACCTAGCCAGAGATACTTCCGAGGAAAATCCAGTATATTATATCCAGTATGCTTACGCCAGAATAAATGGTATA
>QNEG01000262.1 GCA_003645115.1 bacterium
ACATTCCCCCGCAAATCGTATATCTCTATTTCCGCTCCCGCAGGCGCGGCGATGACGCACGACGAATTGAACGGATTCGGCACCACATGAATTTGAAAATCTGATGGTTTGTTCATATAAGATTCAATAATATCGGAGCGACGAATAATCGAACCCAGGTATGTGCTGATATATGTGGATTCACCTGGTGCAATAGTAATTGGAAACCAGTATAAGAGAAATGCAATATCTGTATAGGGTTCAAACGAAGGTGTATAATCCCATATTACAGAAACATAAGCACCCCATTGACCAATCAGAAATCTATCAGGCATGACAGCTTCATAACTTCCCAAATAACCTATTGCCTGAAGGTCATCTATTTGAGGTGGATAGCTTTCGCTTGCTATCCAATAAGTCGGCATATCTGGATAAATAAGCTCGGTTTCAGAATAGTAAGACCCACAATCTGTTTCAATTAGAGGTCTATCCATAGAAGCAATCATCAAATCTAATTCAAGCATCATACCGACTCGATGTAGCAAAGAATCTTCATTATATATACTGTATTTGATAAGGATTGAACCAGTCGTATCGTCAAGATAAACCGTTTGCAGCGTCTGTATAATTCTTACATTTTCAATAATCCACCCACCTTCTATATATGACGAATCACCAGACAAAGAACATATCTCGAATGGTATTGTTGGCTCAATGAGAGTAATGCAAGAATCGGTTCCGAAATCATATGGGCTATAGAAATTACTATCTATGTTAAAAACAGTGTGCGATGACCATGGAGACCCTGGATAATGGTATGTTAAGGTTTCATTTGGTCTGGTTGGATGCAATGACGATGTGCCAATATTGAAAGCCCCGATATTTACACGACTATAATAGTCATTATTTAATTGGACAGCCACATAATTATTCTCAATTGGTCCAAGAATATCGGTTGGTTGCGCGCCGCACACCCCCTCCAAAATCACCATCACCAGCGAAAAAATGATAATATTGCGCATTTTATGCCTCCTTGTTATTTAATTAACACGATTTGTTTCGTTACACAATTACCATCTTCCATCCTCGCTCGCACCAGATACACCCCCGATGCGACGGTTTCATCGGGTATCCAGATGTAAACCCTCTGAGCTGATGCTGAACCCCCTGAAACCTTCGCTGACGCTCGGTTTCTGTCCCCCTTATCAAGGGGGACAAGCGATGCCGACTTGTCGGCAGAGCGGGGGGTTACAACATTCCCCCGCAAATCGTATATCTCTACATCTGCATTCTCGGGGATGGTGATTTCGCAGGAGGAATTGAATGGATTAGGAGAAACATTTACCACAAATTTTTCAGGTAGATTGGAATTATTCTCGATTTTTGTAAATAAACTCGGCGAATATGGATTACATCGAGCGACTATTCCGCTCTCCATAGTATCGTCGTATAAATCCATTCGAAACCATTGATTTGGCGGGAGTTCATCTGGATATAAATTCTGCATCCAGAAAGCTCCACTGAAATAACTCATCTCGGCAAAAAATGCCGGGATATTTTCATTAAACCATAGACTATTCAATTGGGAATAATATTCCTCCTGAAATGATAAATTTACCACATAATAATCGGGATAATACACACTTTCGAATTCATCGGCGGCGTGTCCTACATTGTTAAACCAGTGAGTTTCTAAGCAGAACCATATATCTGCGCGTTCGCCGGCTTCGTATATTTCGGGAATATCTCGACTTTCATTGGAAATAGTGACAAAAAATGAATATGCGTTTCCATCGTGAGTGTAAATAGTATCCAATCTGATGCATTCGTCGATGAGAGTATCTGTTCTTTCCTGATGAGCTTTTCTTCGAACTCTTAGAATATTGCCCTCCGGACCGATAATAGGAGCAGAACAAAATACACGATATGATGAATCTACTTCCCAGACAGTTCCTGGAATGATATATGCATCGAATTCATCGGCGAGTGTGCATATATCGGCGAGTGTCGAACACACTTGCGCACTGATAAAATGTGTATCCGGCTGTTGGAAAATTATTGCATCATCGGTGTCTCGTCCGAAAATGATTCTCCCTCGGTTTTGGTTGCCGGTTAAAGCCTCATCGCCAGCAATTACAACATCTACATCGGGATATTCGTTGAGTATATCATAAATTGCATTATAAGTGTATTCGAGTGTATCGGAGCATTCGGTATATTTTACTATACCCACAGTAATATCTGCCATCGACACACTGAAAACACTTAAAAACATTAACATCGAGACAATCGAAGATTTCATTTTTCACCTCATATTTTATTGGATTATGCGAATAGAGCATTTGTAAAATCCATCGTAGAAATAATATATTCCCGGTTCGACTTTTCGAGCATCTATTTTACCATCCCAAATAGCATTTCCATCATCGGCAGGAATAGATGCTATTTTGTTATCTGATGAATCCAGTATTGACACGGAATCATTTTTTGCACCGAAGATAAAAACTGGTCCAGTGGAAATTTTCGGGGATGCAGTAATTATCTGTGGTTCATCAGATGGCGGTGGTCTATTAGATTTCATCGCCACCGGTTCATCCTCCACAGCGGGAACATCGCAATCTATCACTACATATTCATCCTTTATGGTAATCCATGCCAATGGTTCCCATGCGACATTAATTCTACCGGAATTAGCGATATTTAATGCTCCCCACGATGCTCGAAAGATATCGCAAGAAATCTGAATAGCATCGTGGCGAACCCAACCATCGGAAACCAGTCCCCATAAATTACTTTCCGTGAAATAGCTCAATCCGGGTAGCTCCTCATAGAATATCCATCGTTGAGTTGCCGCTGTGGTATATTCCATATCATAAAGCCAGGTTCCGTGAGGCAAGAACCATAGTGGAGCAGGTGGATCCATCGGTTCTAACAAATATGGAATACACCCATTCTCATAGCAAATAGTGGTCATAACTGCGATATGCTTACCAGAATGTGTCAGCAGTGTATCCAGATGAACTGTGGTATCGCGAGTATCCTCGTGCGTGGAATACCAGGTCTTCCGGCGAATTCGTGTAATTTTTCCCTGGGGAGTGATTATAGGTAGTGAATTATAACTATAAGGTCTACCATCTATTCTCTCGCAGCAAGTGGATGCCCAGATATACAGGTTATTTTCTGCTGCCATCGTTCGAAGTGTATCCAATCTTTTCGCCACCAGTGAATCCCAATGACTGGTCTCATCCCAGGGATGTGGGATAAATCCAGAATCTGGTGAATAGGAAAAATATACTTGAGGTCGAGAATCGGTATAACCACCATCGATACCCGCGAATGCGAATTCGGGAAATAATATCACATCTATATTATCTACATTTTCTAAAAGCACAGATAATCTGTTAATCGATGAATCAGCAATTGTATTCCAATCTCCATAATAGCTAATATATCCACCTCGTATAAGGGCAATTCTAACTGGAGTAGCAGATAGCGCTCGAACGATTATAATCACAATCAAGAACGATAATATTTTTTTCATCTTAACTTCCCCACTGTTTTGATA
>QNEG01000263.1 GCA_003645115.1 bacterium
CTATAATATCTGTCTTTATATAGCCAATTGTAAAGCCAATAATATCCCATAATTTTTTTTGCGAAAATTCTGGTCTGGCGATAATCTATAAGTTCTGTGCACAGTATATAGTCATTAGTATCAGGGCAAAATATAGTCCATTTATCTACTGGGACATTTCCGGCGTTATATTCTGCCAGAGCAAATGCGGTATTGTTCCGTCGAGAAAGTAATTCAGATAACAATTTCGCTCCCAATTGAATACAAATATCATAATCGTATAGCATAATCAGTTTGAAATGTTGGATATTTAGCCAGCCTGCGACTTCCCTTGCAGTTTTTGGGATAAATTGCATCAAACCTCGAGCATTAGCCCAGGAGCGAGCATAGACATCGAAATAACTTTCCCGAGTCATCACAGAATAAATAAATAATGGATTTACATTTTCTCTCCGGGCATATTTATTAACACATTCCGGAAATGGAGTGATATAATTCAATCTCAATATCTCTAATGGTGGGTCATCAAACTTTGAGCATATCGATGAGCCTTTTTTGGCAGCGAGCGAATATAACCTCAACGAATAATAGTATCTCCATAGCTCCAATTTAGTGAATATATCTTTAGGAAATGCATTACTCCCTTCCAAATCGGAATAAATAACTCTCGCCAAGTCCATAAGTCCCAATTGGGCTAACCGTTCTGCCTTATTCATTAAGCTATTTTCGGGTAATTGCACTATTTTTTTACCGAATTTTTCCTCGATTATATCGCGTGCACTATTATATAGTGAGTCCATTTCTATGGGCAGGAACTCTACGAATTTATCCGGTGGTAGCAAAGTATCACCGAATTGTTGACGAGCCAACCAGACAAACAAATTGTGTCGGGGTTGTTCCGATAAAATTTGTAATATAGAATCTGCGGCGACGGTATCACCCATAAATCTAAGTATTCTCGATTCCCAATAGGAAAGTTCATCCTGATATTCCTTATCTGAGAACAATTTTCTATATTTTCTGATAACAGTAATGGCGCTGTCCAGTTGTTGAGATTGGATATATCCGATAGCGCTCCATATCATACCGATGGAGCCATCACTACCGCCGGCATCGGCTCGAGCCAAATCCTTACTCGCTTTAGCTATTAAATTCCAATCATTCAAATCCCGTCCCAGAAATATTTTTTCCCTCAGAATGTTTACACGAGTGATACTATTGTTGCAATATTCCAGTGCGGAATCCTGTGCAGTCAGTGCAGATTGGTAATTATTCAATTTTCGGTGGCAATAACCGATTTGCCACCATAATGAACTTCTATCATACGATTGTTCGGCGAGAAGTTGTTGGAATTCTTTCAATGCATCGGAATAATTATATATTTTCAGCCTGCACCGTGCCTGAAAGTATCGCAGGCGAGAACTCATTTTCTCATCATCGATTTCTTTAAACCATTTCAATGCTTCGCCCCAATGCTCACAGTAGTAATATGTTTCTGCTAATAATTTAATTTCATAGTCTGTTAGATTTTCCATCTCAGATAATCGGTCTGCAGCGGATATCACATATCCGCAAAAATTTCTGTTCCCCAGCAGGTTCTTCAGGATATAATTAAGTTTATTGCGCGCTTCGGAATAGTTTCCGGTATCTTTCAGGCAAATTGCTTTATTATATGTATAATCCCATTTATCGATAACTCCGGCTTTATACAATGAATCCAATATATTCATCGCCTGCTTTTTTTGCCCCATTTCCCATAGAGAACGCCATCGAATATCCATCATTTCATTCTCATATCCTGGAACTCCGCCAGATGTGAGTGAAAGTTGATATGCTAATTTATAATCATCATTATGAAATGCGGATTTCATCAAAAAAAATGTTACCCAATCATTCAGGTCGTATTCCATGCTGAACAGGATTGCGAACAGTGATTCTGCGGTAGAATAATTTTCCATTTTCATATTGGCGTATCCTGCAAGAAATAATCTATCCATAGTGTCCATATAGACAGCGGTTTTAAGACTTTCCAGCGCCTTATCCCATCGCCGCCTATACATTAAATCACTAACTGGATTGAATCTCGGTGGCGTCGATATTATTTCCGAGCTCTCCGATTTTATGCTATCCATTGTGATGGATATATCTTTCCCACTTCGATCCGGAGACGGGGGGACTCGACCCTTTGTGGCACTGCAACCGTAGAAATATCCTATATTTATTAGAATAAAAACTATTATTTTCAGTTGAATTATTTTCACCTTTATCCCCCACTATTCATTCACCAACTTCTCGAAACTGTAATTATTTAATATTACAATAATATTATATATGATGCAAATGAATAGTATAAATTTTCCTTGACGGTGTGAGAAAATCATATTCATTCATAAATGACAAATCCAAAATGAGGAGGCTTTATGGCGAAGTATAAAATTGCGGTGCTACCCGGTGATGGAGTAGGCAATGATGTAATGGAATCGGCAATGATTGTATTAGAGAAAGTGGGATTCGATAAAGATGCCGAATATATATATGGAGATATCGGGTGGGAGTATTGGCGAACCGAGGGCGACCCATTGCCAGAACGAACCATAGAATTACTCAAAAAAACCGATGCCTGCCTGTTCGGGGCGATTACATCAAAACCCAAGGACGAAGCACAAAAAGAACTCATTCCAGAACTTCAGGGTAAAGGATTCGTATATCGTTCGCCAATAGTTCGACTTCGCCAATTATTCGATTTGTATATAAATCTTCGTCCGTGCAAGGCATTTCCTGGCAATCCCTTAAATTATAGAGATGATATCGATTTAGTGATATTTCGTGAAAATACCGAGGGATTATATGCTGGAGTAGAATTTCGGCCAGTTCCCGATGCTGTAAAAAAAGTTCTTTCCGATAATTCGAAAAATATGGCGAAATTCGACGCTGTTCCCGGTGATGAACTCGCAATATCCTGCCGAATATTCACCAAAAAGGGCTGCGAAAGGATATTGCGTGCCGCATTCGATTACGCCAAACAAAATAATCTAAAATCTGTCACTGTGGTAGAGAAACCCAATGTAATTCGCGAGACCTCCGGGATGATGGTGGAGATCGCGCGAAAAATCGCACCGGAATACTCACCAGTAGAATTATGGGAAACCAATGTTGATGCGATGGCGATGTGGCTGGTGAAAAATCCACAAGATTATTCTGTGCTGGTGGCATCTAATATGTTCGGCGATATAATTTCCGACCTTTCCGCACAACTGGTCGGCGGGCTCGGTTTCGCATCCAGTGGAAATATCGGCGAAAATTATGGCGTATTTGAACCCACTCACGGCAGTGCACCGAAATATGCCGGGCAGTATAAGGTCAATCCCACCGCGATGATATTAGCCGCAAGACTTATGCTGGATTGGTTGGGAGAGAAAGATAAAGCTAATGCAATATTAAATGCTGTTTCTGAGGTAATAGCAGAGGGAAAAATCCGCACCTACGACCTCGGCGGAGATAATTCTACTATCCAGTTTGCCAGGGCAATCGCTGAAAAAATCTGATAAAATGCGGTCAGCA
>QNEG01000264.1 GCA_003645115.1 bacterium
ATTTAATCTAATCCAACAGTTCGAATTAAAATTACTTGGTCAGAGAATAAATTTACTATATATTGAGTCAAAATTTAATAGCAGGAGATATTATGGACGAAGAAAGAACTGAACAACTCTCCGATGAACAGGAAGTTCGTTTAAGTAAATTGAATGAATTGAAAGAATCTGGAGTAGATGTATATCCTGCGCGAGTGGAGGTAGATTTCAATCTGGCAGAACTTCGGCGAAATTTCGAATTGCTTACGGGAAGAGAAGATTCTGTGAAAATCGCTGGAAGAGTTATTGCCAAAAGAATTCACGGGAAAAGTGCATTCGCTCATATTCAGGATGGAACTGGCAAATTCCAGCTATATTTCCGATACGATGTGCTCGGTGAACAATTATTCGAATTTTTTAAGAAAATGATAGATATCGGAGATTTTATCGGCGTGCAGGGAACACTGTTCAGGACTCGCACCGGCGAGGAAACGATGAAAGTGGAGAATTTTAATATACTCGCAAAATCTATACATCCACTGCCGGAAAAATGGCACGGTCTGGCTGATGATGATAAAAGACTTCGCCAACGATATCTGGATATACTGGTAAATCCGCAGGTGAAAGAGACATTTATAAAAAGAACGCATCTGATATCTGCGATGCGAGAATATCTGGACAAACGAGGATTCTTGGAAGTGGAAACTCCTGTATTGCAACCATTATATGGCGGAGCTAGTGCAAGACCTTTCCAAACTTTCCACAATGCACTGCAGATGAAATTATATTTGCGTATCGCTACTGAATTATATCTGAAAAGATTGATTATCGGTGGAATGGATAAAGTATATGAAATCGGAAAGAATTTTCGTAATGAGGGTATAGACCGAATGCACAATCCAGAATTCACTGCGGTAGAAATATATCAAGCTTATGCGGATTATAATACTATGATGGATATCGCCGAGGGAATGCTGAAATTCATAGCAGAAAAGATAGTAAATTCACTGAAAATATCATATCAAGGTGTGGAGACCGATCTGGCAAATCCGTTTGAAAAAATATGTTTTTGGAAGGCAATAGAAAAATATACTGGAAAAGATTTATCTGCTGCAGACCGTGAACAAATAGCAGAATACTTGAAATCCGAGGATATCGAATTCGATGAGTCCGCAGAGTGGCATATTCTAATCGATGAAGTGTTCCAGGAAAAAGTAGAAAAACAACTAATTCAACCCACATTCGTTATAAATTATCCAGTCCAACTTTCTCCGCTCGCCAAGAAAAAACCCGGCAGTGAAAAAATCGTGGAGAGATTCGAACTATTCTGGTATGGGATGGAAATTGCCAATGCATTCACCGAATTGAACGACCCTGTGGAGCAAACCGAACGGTTCGAAGCTCAAATGGAATATCGTGCCAAAGGCGACCCCGAGGCACAAGTGTTGGATGAGGATTTTATCACCGCATTGGAACACGGTATGCCGCCCGCAGGTGGACTCGGTATGGGCATAGATAGAGTCGTTATGATTATGACAGATAATTATTCTATCCGAGATGTAATACTATTTCCCTTGCTTCGCCCAAAATAATTTTTTTATCCACACAATAAATATGACTCCATTTTCCTATGAAAAATATTTGAAATCTGAAATTTCATTGCTACCGGACAGGTCGAAAAAATGGTCTATTCGTTCAGCTGCGGTGTATCCCAACGATTATCCTACCGCTATGTCAAACTTGGGATTTTTATCATTATTCCAAATAATGCATCGATTTCCGCAATTATACCCGCAGAGATTCTTTGGCACTCGACCGGTCGCTTTGGAAACAAATGAAAAATTAGCATCATTTCCGCTTATTGCAGTGTCCATCTCTTATGAGCCGGATATACTGAATCTTTTGAAAATGTTAAATAAATCGGGAATCCCAATCTATGCTCCACAACGAGAAAAACGGTTGATAATCGCTGGCGGGTCGGCGATTACTATAAATCCTTTCCCTATTTCATCCATCGCCGATGTGATATTTCTCGGCGAGGGAATTTCATTCATTACACAGATAATAGAAATTTTAGCGAACAATCCACCGGGAATAGTGGATAAAAACGACCTATTATGTGAATTGGATAAGATACCGGGAGTATGGATTCCGCAATTAAACCATGAACCGCCGCCAAGAGCTATATCCGAGGATGACATTCCGCCATCATCTTCGATAGTGTCCAGTTTGGCATCGTTCCCCAATATGGCTTTGGTGCAGATACAGCGAGGATGTCCATTTCGATGCCCATTCTGTGCCACTCCAGTAATATACAATCCGTTCGTGAATTATTCCCTAAATTCGATAATCGAAAATATTTCACACTGGAATAAGTTAGTTTCTCGGATAGGCTTAGTAGGCTCGGCAATCGCCGATTTCCACAAACTCGCAGAATTAGTCGAAATTTTACAATCGAAGAAGTTTGAGATATTTACTTCATCCATACGATTGGACAGACTCACTCCCGAACTAATAGATATTTTGAAAATAACCAATCGGCGCACACTAACTTTTGCCCCAGAAACATTATCGGATATGCTATGCGATAAAATCGGGAAAAAAATCACCGGTGAAGAAATAGTGAATACTGCTGGACAATTTCCTGTCGATGAAATAAAATTATATTATATAGTCGGTCTTCCCGGTGAGGAAATCTCCGATGTAAAAATGATAGCGGAACAATTAAAATATATTGCTAATAAACTAACAGATAAACGAATTATCGCTTCGGTAAACCCATTCATTCCTAAGCGAGGGACTATCTGGGGCGAGAAACCGATGATGGGACATCGACAATTGATGGAGCGATTTTATATTATTAATAATTCTGTGGCAAATCTGAAAAATGTCCATATACAGGTAAACTATCGGCGGAAAACTCGATTGCAATGGGCACTATCCACAGGCGGAAAAGAGATTGCCGAAATTTTAGCAGTAGAACAAAATGTTTCGGCGATAGTAAGAAAATTAAAACAAAAAGGATGGGATATTTGAACGGGAAAAAAGTCATCGGAATAGTCGGTTCGGGACGAATGAATAGTAATTCCAAAAAGCTTTTGAAAATTGCATTAGCTAATCTGGAAAAGAGAGAAATTGCTATCTCGATGATAGATGTATTGGATTTAAACTTTTCCGGTTGCATCGAATGCAATAAGTGCAAGGAAACTGGAAAATGTGTGCTCGAGGATGATTTAAGTGAATTATATGATGAATTTCTATCCGCTCCTGGAATAATAATATCTGCGCCTGTTTATTTCTATTCTTTACCAGGCAAGATAAAATCGATGATAGATAGATTTCAAGCATTGTGGTCGAGATTTAATATTCTGGATAATCGATTGCCCGATACAGGTTTCGGTGGATTGATAAGTATCGCAGGTTCCAGCGGGAAGCGTTTATTCGATGGAATTATTTTACCAGTGAAATATTTCTATCGAGTTCAAGGAAAAAAATTATTCGAACCACTGTTGTTTCGAGGATATGATGGCGAGCCAGAAAATATCCCAGAAA
>QNEG01000265.1 GCA_003645115.1 bacterium
ACGGATTGACAACAACCAAGCGAATTATATATTTGAAATAAACTCCAGGAGAAATGAAAAATGAAACAATTGTTTATTTTGGTAGCAATCATAATAATGACTAATTTTATGTTTCCTGCGCAGTCGGTCTGCTATGCGCAAGAAAACCCGATGGCGCTCATAATAGTCGATGAAAATCTCGGTGTAATTCCGTCAGGATGGGAATATGCTTTCGAACTTCGCCGCGAAGAATTTGTTGCTGTCCTCGCCGATGTATTCGATATAGCTCCCGAAGATATGGACAGCATGGAACTCGCCGAGATAATAGATGTATATGGCGAGCCCTGGCAAATAAATGAAATTCGTTCCATCGCCGATACCTATTATACCAAAATAGCAGCTCTCACCGATTCTACCGCTACATTTTCTGAACTAATAGATTCTATCCGTTCATTTGCCGCAGACGAATTTATAATAGATATGATATTTATCCTTCATAGCAATGGAACCCATATTCTTTTCAGCGATGGATATTTTTCTGTTGCAACGATTGTCGAATCGATACAGGTGTTGGATATTCCGTTGCGAGCACTTTATCAGACTTGTTGCTATGCGAGTATGGCGATTCCGACCTGGGAAATATGTGGCATCTCCGCCGTGAATGGCTCCAACCAAGTGAATAGCTATGTCCTGCTTTCACCAATTTGGTTTACAAAATGCTGGCTCGAGGGAATGCCTTATGATTCCGCCGTTTACGCTGCATATCAGAAGGAAATCGATTCCATTTCCACTTACGAAACGGTGTTTCCCGAGATAACTTTTATGTTATCGGAAGATGTGCGAGAAAGCAGTGCACAAAACATCGGTGGCATATTGCCCAATATCCTGTGGACAGATTTCTATTCCCAAATAGCCGATTTTTACGCAAAGCCACAGCAGCTCGAACTCGATATTTTCCCTAATCCATTCAATTCCTCGTGTGTCATCACCGCCCCTTCGGGAGCGGAAATAGAAATCTATGATTTGCGGGGGAATGTTGTTGTTGCAACCCCCTTCGACGCTGACGCGTCTCTGTCCCCCTTGATAAGGGGGACAGACGAGCGGAGCGCAGGCGGAGCGAGCAGGGGGTTTATCTGGCAACCCGATGAATCAATCCCATCTGGAATATATCTGGTGAGAGCGAGAACAATGGATGGGCAGGAAATGACCAGAAGAATTATATATTTAAGGTGATATTCACTTAATGAATATTGTTTCTCCCCAAACAAAAAAGTTATCCCCATAATTTTCTTGATATAAGACTCCATTTTAGTAAATTTGAAATCGATGAAGAAAATTAAAACGAGGTAAGAAAATGCGAAAGCTTATAATTCTTGTCCTATTTGGAATGACAGTATCGCAATTATCGGCTATTCAGACCATTCGAGGAGAGACCGATGATTGGACTTATGATGAATTGCTGGCACTCGATGATGTGGAATCAGCGGGCGGTAAAATAAATTATTCCGCAGATATATTGGCATTTTACAGGGACTTTACCAGTGAGAAAATACTTGTTCGAATAAATATGGTCTCGATGAGAGCTATCACCAAAATCCCTCGAGATAACTTATGGAAAAAAGATAATATCACTTTATGTTTATTTATCAAGGGCGCAGAACCAGAGATTTTCATCACTATTCATAATAATGGCGATGTTACCGCTGTTTCATCGGATGGCACAAAAGCTTCTGCTCGAGCGATTATTACCCTAAAGTATGATATGGTAGAATTGGAGTTGAGTAATCCCAATCCAGACGAGGTTTATGACAATCTCGAATTTATTGTTAGTTCATTTTGCGATGGGAAATTTTGTGATAATCTTGTCGCATCCAAGGATAGCCCCAAGGGTCCGGCTCACTGCGCACTTATGCATCACGGTAATCAATCATTGGCATATACCAATGTGTTCCGTGGAAGGAGCGAGGATATCGATGGTTCCGGTTTCGATGAAGCGCTGGAAATCCATGACCTGTATAATATACCTATATGTATCCACATTTCAGGACCACTTCAAACCGCCGCAGACTGGTATGACCCCGATTTTAATCTATGGGTAGAAACCGGTGTTACCGAGGGATGGATAGATATGATAGGTTCGGCTTATGCACAACATATTATGCCCTTTGTCGAGGATAATATGAATGACTGGGCAGTATATATCCATCGTCAATTGACCAATAGTAATTACAATTATTGGACTAAAGTAGCATGGGTTCCCGAGAGAACTTATCTTACTCCAGGAGTATATCCAGAGGCAGGGGTAATCGACGATATTAACGATAATTTTACGGATAACAGTATCGATGCTATTATTCTCGATGATATAGTCCATTGTGCAGGATATGATAATCACCAGATACACAATATTTCTGGGACAGGTTTACAGGTAATCTGCCGTGATGATAATTTTACTGGCAGACTGCACGCTGGCGATGGCGCCGGTGCTATGTCGATTCTGGAGGGACTCGCTGCCAGCCCCGATGGAGATTATCGTATAGTCGTATATGCCGACGACTGGGAAATGGCTGCCGAAATCGGTGAATGGGCTTCATCTATGCCCAATGCTAAAGAAACTTACGACTGGTTCGTAGAACAGTGCAATATAAATTCATCCTGGTTAAATGTATGGAAACTAACCGATGCTATTCTTAATCCCAATTTCAATGGGACTACTTTTACGCCGATTTATGGTTCACATTCATCCATTGGTGGAGCCGATGGTTACGGTGGTGGCAACAATGGATGGTTCACTCATTGGGCAGGTTATGCTTCACCATCTGATAATCATTCTCCCCAGTGGAATTTCGGATATATCTGGTCGGATGCCAGAAATAATCTTATGACCGCACCAGATAATAATATCTCACAGGCAGGCTGGTATGTCCTTATGACAAATTTATACGAGACCGCCTGGCACGATGGATTGGGCGGTCCCATTGCCGGATGGCAGATGAAACATTCCACTCATATAAAGAATGCAAATGTATATGCCGAGGGCGCCAGATGGGCTAATGGTGATTTCTCTGATTCTGTGGCAGCCTATTTCGACGATTACGACCACGATGGAAATGATGAATTGATAATATATAATAATAGAGTGTTTGCAGTGTTCGAATCGATTGGCGGGCGTGCAGTATGGGTTTTCGCTAAGGATGGAACCGATAACACCACTATAGTGGGCAATTGTAATGCATACTGGGAGGGCACCGAGGGAGACTATAACGATGCCAATCATATCGCTGCTCTCTCCGATGTTAGTGTGGGTGGATATGACTACGAACACTCATTCTATGATTGGTCGGTGGAACACTCCAGCCAGGATTCTGCGATTATAATTCTTCGACACGATAATATAAGAAAAAGAATATCGGTATATCCAGGTGAACCATATTTTCATTGCGAATATTTTACCAAAGACAAGTGGACATATATAAAGACCGGTTTTACTCCCGATTTAGTCGGATTACTATGGGATACCGCTATTCAGCGA
>QNEG01000266.1 GCA_003645115.1 bacterium
CGACACTGCCGGATATGTGCACTGGGACAGTATCGGTGGGATTCCTGGCGATATTGCCGATGGCGATGATATGGATACATTAATCGCCGATTGGGACAGTTTGCGAAATGTTCCGGCTGGTTTTGCCGATGGCACCGACGATGTGGATGATGCCGACAATGTGGTCGGAAACGAAGTGGTAACCGGATTGTCATTCGATACTGGGACTGGAGAACTGTCATTGACCCAAAGTGCTGGCACATCGCCGATTACTCAAGACCTGGATGGTCGCTATCTGACCAGCGAGGTGGATGGCGCTACCGATAACGAGATAATCACCGCAGCATCTTATGAAACCGCTGGCGAGGATATCCTGCGCATAACCGAAGCCGGAACCAACTGGGATATTACTATCGACAATGAAGCGGATGATTTATCGGATAACACCACCGACGATTTGCCCGAGGGCACCACCAATCTTTACGAGGACCTTTCCGATAATGTAATCAACGATTTATCGGATGTGAATGCTGCGCCGGCAGATGGTCAGGTATTAGCTTGGAACAATGTGGCTGGCGAATGGCAAGCTGCAGATGACCAAATCGGTATCACCAGCTGGGATACATTGCAGGCATATTATGATACATTGGATATGCAGACATCTGGCGGTTCTGCTCTTCACTGGGACAATTTAATCGCAGTCCCTGCCGATATTGCCGATGGCGATGATATGGATACATTAATCGCCGATTGGGACAGTTTGCGAAATGTCCCCGCTGGTTTCGCCGATGGCACCGACGATGTAAATACATATACCGCAGGACAAGGTTTGACCGAATCTCCAGCATTCACATTCAATGTGGGCAGTGGAGATGGTATTTCTATTGGGGCAGATGCGATAGCTATAGATAATACCTGGTTCAGCGGTGATGCACTGGTGGGAGCGACTGGAGTGATTACTATTCAAGATGATGCGGTGCAGAGTTCAGATATCGACTGGGGCAGTGGCGCCGATCAGGTGAATGCCGAGGACATACCATACTATTCGGGACACGACTGGAACTGGATCGACCCTGACCCAAATAATGTGGAAGCAGGATTGGATTCGCTAGCAAGCAAGGTAGAGGATATCGTGGCTGGCGGTGGAGAACCTAACCAAATTATTACCACTGGAGCCGGTTTGGAGGGTGCCGATGGCGGAACTACCGGCGATATTACAATAGATTTTAACGCAGGAACGGGGCTTCAAATTGTCAGCGATACGGTGGATGTTGATGTAGCATGGTTCGATAGTCGATATATTGAATTGACTGATAATTTCGGCGGAGATGTTTCCGGAACCTATGACAATATACAAATCGGCTCCAATGTTATCAGCGATAACGAAATCGATTACACCACTGTTACTCTTTCCGATTTCACTAATGATGCAGGTTTCATTACTAATCCAAACGATGCCGATGCTGACCCCAACAACGAGCTAATCACCGCAGCATCTTATGAAACCGCTGGCGAGGATATCCTGCGCATAACCGAAG
The DNA here is from genome assembly GCA_003645115.1 of bacterium. GTDB lineage: Bacteria > UBP14 > UBA6098 > B30-G16 > B30-G16 > B30-G16. Next base: position 1,518 of record QNEG01000266.1, read on the forward strand.
CCGGAACCAACTGGGATATCACTATCGATAACGAAGCGGATGATTTATCGGATAACACTACCGATGATTTGCCCGAGGGCACCACCAATCTTTACGAGGACCTTTCCGATAATGTAATCGCAGATTTGTCTGATGTATCATCCACTGCGCCATCCAGCGGACAGGTATTGAAATGGGATGGTTCCACCTGGGCACCAGCAGACGATGATTCCGGAACTGCCACCACTCCTGGACAATGGATTCCTACTGCATCATACATCTATCCTGACAGCGTAGGCGATGCAGCTGGACAATTTTTCAGAATTTATGACAATGGCAGAGTTCACGCCGATGCATCCACTGGAATTGCTGCCGGACAAAGTGTAGTTCGTGGCGATGTCTCCGCAGCTGTCTGGGGCGCACTCGGTTATTACGATGGAACTAATTATCGTGCTGGCGAATTCTCCGGCGATGTGGAGATAGTAAACTCCGGTAATCTATATGTAGCGGGGCAAATATTCGATGGCGATGCATCAGACCCCGATGTAAATATCGGCGAGGACCTGGCAGTAGCTGGAGACATCTCAGGAGTTGGTGATTTGACTATCGACGGTTCTGCATCTATTGCCGATGCAGGTTTCGGTTTTCTCGATATGAATGCGAATCGAATAGTAAATGTCGCCGACCCCACTGCTGCTCAAGATGCCGCTACCAAAAACTATGTAGATGCTAACTTCTCTCCGCTTGGACATAACCACGACCACAATTCACTAAATGGACTCGATGGCGGAACCGCAGGTCAATATTATCATATGACGCAGGCACAGTTCAATGCATTGACTTTCGACGATGGCACTTCCGATGAGGCATCCGGGCAACATCATCACGATGGAAGATATTATACTCAAACTCAACTAAACACCGGCGATGGCACCGCACCGAATACTGGTTCTAACCGAGTTCACTGGGAAAATTTGAACGGTGTTCCCGCCGATTTTGCCGATGGTGTCGATGATGTAGATGATGCCGATAATGTAGTCGGAAACGAAGTGGTAACCGGATTGTCGTTCGACACTGGCACTGGAGTTCTCTCACTGACCCAAAGTGCTGGAACATCGCCGATTACTCAAGATTTGGATGGCAGATATTTGACCAGTGAGGTAGATGGCGCCACCAACAACGAGTTAATTACCGCAGTATCTTATGAGACCGCTGGCGAGGATATCCTGCGCATAACCGAAGCCGGAACTAACTGGGATATTACTATCGACAACGAAGCTGATGATGTGACGCTTGCCGATGTTCAGAATGCTTGCTCAAATGATTTCCATAATATTGGCGGGACAGATGCCGTGAACGATGCCGATGCCGACCCTTCAAACGAGATACAAACTCTCGTCGCTACTGCATCTGCGGGTGGCGCTCTTGTAGATATATCCGGAAGTAGTTCCGATGTTGACTTTGTGGGTGGCGGATTGACCACTGTATCGAGAACCGGTGCAAATGAAATAACTATCAGTTCCACAGGCGATGGCACAGGCACGGACGACCAAGTTGACAATGAAGTTCCTCTCACCAGCACGGGCGATTTTGTAATTATTGCCGGTGAAACTGAAGTTCACGGCGCGCTCGACGACCTCGATGCCGCAATAGATGCGCTGAACGACAATAATACTTCTACGACGCCTGTCAATTGGCTCGACATATCCAACCGACCAGCGGGTCTGGACGACGGCGACGATGTGGATGATGCCGATAATGTGGTCGGAAACGAGGTAGTCACTGGACTCTCATTCAATACTGGCACTGGAGTTCTCTCACTGACCCAAAGTGCTGGCACATCGCCGATTACTCAAGATTTGGATGGCAGATATTTGACCAGCGAGGTAGATGGCGCCACCAACAACGAGTTAATTACCGGATTTACCTGGACAGATGGCACTGATCAGTTAACTATCACAGAGGCGGGCACACCTTGGAGTGTCACTATCGACAACGAAGCTGATGACCTTTC
>QNEG01000267.1 GCA_003645115.1 bacterium
AATAGAAACTAAATGGATGTTATAAAAGCCAATTACTACTCGATTATTTCCTAACATTATAAGAATGATGATATGGTTTTTGCAAGATTTTTTTGCTGTTAGGAAAAAATGATTGCGCATAATATACTTAAGCCGAACATAGTATTTCACTTATCTTGGTAAATATCGACCAAAATAAACTTGTTTTTCGATGAATTTTTTCTTATTGTTTTAAGTAAAAATTATACTTTGCAAATTTTTTATCATTTCAAATATAACCGGAGGGGATAAAAAATGGGATACAAAAAATCTGTTATTACGATTTTCATACTTTTGGGAATTTGTATTTCACTATTTGCAGATAGCTCGTCGCGAAAATCAGAATTGCTCGAACAAATTCATTCTATGAAATCTGCTACGGCAGTATTGCGCGCTGGGAATGGGTATGTGGAAGTGGTTGCAGACGATTGCACCGGCGATTTCGAACAGGGTGCCGACCCCACAGGTGGTGGTTCATACACCGACATCACATATAGTTATGATTTTCCTCCAGGAACTGAATGGGTAATGTTCTATATCGATGGCACAGTGAAAAAGAATCAGGGATGGATAATCGACGATATAGAGACCGACATAACCTGGGATTGTTTAATTCCGCCCTGCGTGGAGGACCACGATGCTACTATGCCCTGTGCCGATGAGGCTTATGTGGAAGCCGGCAGCACTATAGTGATTCAATGGAATAATTATATGGGTGTGATGATTCGTGAGGAACTGACTCCGCAAACACTCGGTCCATCACCGGGAGCATTGGAACAGGTGAAATGTAAGATTGTGATGAAACCTGTGGATGGTGTCTGCCATTCGCTGGGTTCAGCAGTGTATTATGATACTCAATTGAGTGGTCACGATGGTGCACCTATTTCCACTGCCTTTGGATATACTGGTTATTCTGAAATATTCTATGCACCCGATATTCCACCGGTATGGCGTGCTTATGAAATTGCATATCCACCAGCACCGGGCGATTTAATCGCATTGGGAATACTTATCGGTTTCGAGGCTACTATGCCGGATGTGTTCTGGTATGGACCGTGGCGTGAGGCTTTCGGTATCTGGGAAGTCACTTACGAACTGGGCTGGGATACATCGCCGACAGCACCCTGGTATATGTGGTGGCATGTCGCTGATGCCGCCGAGGATTTCAGCCATGATTCTGCGGTATTGGTAAAATGGAATGAAAGAACCATTTGCCCAGCTGATTCCGCTGTGTTTGTCACATACTATGGAATCGAAGGAGAGCTGGAGACCTATGTATATTTTTCGCATACTCCGCCGGAATTTACAGCAGGTTGCAGTGATATTACCCCGAATCCAGCTACTTTCACATTTATGATTACTAATGGTGGAGATACCGATGCTCATAATGTCTGTTTGGATATTTCATTACCACCAGGTATGACAATAGTAGGTGGAGATAGTGACCCTATGTGTTTTTCGAATATCTCTGGATTTGGCGGCGGTCAAATGGTGGAATGGCAAATAGAAATCGATTCATCATTGTATGGAACCACTCAGTGTTATGATGTCACCTTGAGTTATGATGAGGGAGCGGATAGCACAGCGAATTATTGTATCGATATTCCGATGCCTACAGCACCTGTGTTGACTATGCCATCCGACCAATATATCTGTCTCGGTGATTGTGCTGGATTGATTCCGACAGTAACCGATGGAACACCGCCTTATACATTCGATTGGTCTCCGGCAGTGGGATTATCCTGCACCGATTGCCAGACTCCAAATGCCTGTCCTGAATCTACCACTACTTATCAACTTATAGTGATGGATGATATCGATTGCGCCGATACTGGCTGGGTGACAGTGTATGTATCCGAGGGAGTGGATTTACAATTTATCTATCCAAACCCTTGTTTTGGCATTTCCACCTGCGAGGACCAATGGGCTGCATTTTTAATCGATTCTATTACTTCGCTTTCTGCAACCGATACTATTTTACTATGGGTAAATGGTTCGTTGGTAACTTATGCAGGAGATGAATTATCTTGGCATTATTCTGCCGATAGCGGTGGAGTAATAGTGGAATGGTATCCCGCCGACCTTTGGGAGCACGGTGATTCTGTTCATCTGGTGGCACAGGTTGGAATTGGCGGATGCTATGGCACACCGGATACCTGCGGATTTCTAATCGATTTGGAACCACCGGATACCGCCAATGCGACACCATCGCCGGGCGATACGGTGAATATTCCCGACCCTGCTATATCCATAGAACTGACCGACAGTTTTTCCGGTGTAGCGGAAACATCATTGGTGATTACAGTGTGGGTTAACGGAATCGAGGTTGCTGAGCCATACACTGTGAATTTTAGCGAGCCTACATTAACCATTTCAGGGTTGACATTTTCCAGTGGAGATTCGGTTACAATATGTATAGATACAGTGTGGGATTCTCCTGATTATGATTATTGCGCTCCCAATGACACCGGTTTCTGCTGGAGTTTCATAGTGATAATGGGGGATGTAATCGCTTATCCTGAAATTCCCCAGCCTGATTCAATCACTGCTTGCGATGACCAACCTATAACTATCCATCTGGAGGGGACAGAAAATCCTATCGATACCAGCACAATAGAATTATGGCTTTCATTCGACCACGGGACATCTTCGGAATATATAAGTTGGGGCGATCCCAGACTGTCGTATGATTTCGACTCACTAATTTTAACTTTCGAACCGGCGGAGCCTTATTGGTCTGATTATGACACTGTGTGCGTGACATTATATGCCGAGGATATCTATGGTAGCACGATGGATACACTGGAATATTGTTTCGGCACAGATTTTTCATCACCATACATAGAGAATTCATTTCCCTCGGCGGATACTGTGATAGCTGCATCATCACCTATCATTTCTTTCGAAATTTACGATTCTATAACTGGAATTGTGGATAGTTCATTCTGGATTTCTATCCATATAAATGGAATAAACCTGGATACATTCTGGTATTATCTGGGAGAATTCGACTGGGATGGGACGGTTGCTGCACTTTCCGGGGTTGAATTTGCCGACAGTGACACAGTAACGGTCTGTGTGGGCGCTTATGACCAACCCGACTATTGTGACCCCAATCGATTGGATACCTGCTGGAGTTTTGTAGTCAGTCTGGGTGCTCCAATACCACAATGGATTCAATATCTTCCTTCCACTTATGTAGCTTGCGAGCCGGAGACAATAATTGCTACCATAAACGATCCTGATGGGATAGACATAAGCACACTGGAGTTTTGGGTGATTGTGGATAGTGTGGACAGTTCGGTTTATAATTGGGGTGATGGATATTTTACATTCGATGGGGAGACATTGATTTTTGGTTCTCCGGAGGCATGGGATGATGGCAGTGTGGTAGAAGTGTGCATAGGGTATGTAGAGGATTCTTTGGGGAATAGTTTAGCATCGCCGTATTGCTGGGATTTTGTGATGGATAAGAGTGCACCGGTTATG
>QNEG01000268.1 GCA_003645115.1 bacterium
GTATGAGTTTAATCGCTGCGGATATCGTGGATGCAGGAATTGGCGACATTGTCCTGATAGTTCGAGGTAGTTCTGCCAGAACTGCCTCAGGATTGCAGGGAAGACCTATCGATTCCACTATTGTCGGAATTGTGGATGAGATTTTTGTGGAGGAAAACAAGATATATTTTAAGGGGGAGTGAATAATTCGCACAAATCACCCACTCCAAATAAATTATGGCTAATCAGATTCTTTTTGAACTCGATATTTCTCGATATTTATATGATGACATTTAGGGCATTTATCCAATCCTTTATCGAATTCGGCTCCACAAAATGCACACACTGATTGATTAGCGGATGATGAATTGGCGCTTTCTGGAGGTATCGCACTATCGACGCTTTTTGATTTAGATGTAAATGCAGTAGTTCGTTGAGTTTGTGTTGGTGGAGTATAAGCTTGAGGTTTTGTTGGTTCTTTTTCGTGAGTCAATCGACGCTCGATATTCTTCACTCGAGAACGCATCCCGTGCATATGACGCTCCATACTTTGTAGTCGAGCAAACACTTTTTCCAGCGCCCAGGCGATTATTAATATTGCTAATGAAATTATTACAATTTCGATAGTCATAGGCTTCCTTTCATTTTTTCTAAAATAAATTCAAGAAACATTTGTGTCAAGTTAAACCGAGTTGTATTCTATAAATTATGAAAAATATGTTCGACATCGAGAAGGCTACTATTTTTGCAGGATTACTTATCTGCATTATTTTTATCCACACTATTGCTGGATGTTCATCCGAGAATAATCCACCTATACCAGAATTCGATGAGGATAGATGTTATCAACTCTTGGTGGCTCAGTGTGATTTCGGACCGAGACCACCGGGTAGTCAGGCTCACAAACAACTTCGCGATTGGATGGTAACATTCCTGGACACTTTCGCTGATACAGTATATTTACAACATTTTTCTGAATTCGGATATAAGGGTGAAATTCTTCCAATGGCTAATATAATAGCACGATTTAATATAAAAGATGATTCTCGTATATTACTTTGCGCACATTGGGATACACGACCTCGAGCAGATAGAGATCCTGATAGCACCGATAGGGATAAACCTATACTCGGTGGCAATGATGGCGCATCGGGTGTAGCTGTCCTGCTGCATTTGGCAGAGTTGTTGTATAAATTCCCGCCACCTATCGGAGTGGATATAGTCCTGTTCGATGGCGAAGATTATGGCGTGGAAGGTGATTTATCTAAGTATTTGATGGGAAGTAAATATTTTGCCAGAAATTGTGGTAGCTATAGACCAAAATTCGCAATCTTGTTGGATATGATAGGTGATAAGGATTTGAGGATTTCAAAGGAATACTATTCTGCGATGAAATTTGCTCCCGAACTGACCGAAACTGTATGGGCAAGAGCAAAAAGATTGAATCTACCCGCTTTTGTGGATACTATAGAACGCGCCGTTATCGATGACCATCATTCATTAGCAAAAATCGGTATTAAGATTATCGATATAATCGATTTCGATTACCCATATTGGCATACTCTAGAGGATACACCGGACAAATGTTCACCGGAATCATTAGGACAAATAGGAAAACTTATGGTGGATATCATTTATAATCCACCGAAATTATAACACTTATTTTGAAAGAAAGAATAAATGGAGGAAGATAAAAAATACATAAATCCAACTGTAGAATTACTTTGGCCCGAACTTAAAGAGATAATTAAGAACAAAAACTGGAATACTTTAAAAAATATCATATCTACCTGGTATGCGCCTGACATAGCTGACTTGTTATGAAAAGTGGATAAGAAAGACTGTTTGATTCTTTTAAGGCTACTTCCTAAGGAACTCCAGTCAGGGGTTTTTTCTGAATTGGATCCGGATATACAAGAAGATATTATTAAAAAACTTACAGATATAGATGTCAAATCGATTATTTCGAGTATGCATACTGACGATAGAACCGAATTGTTTGAAGAGACTTCTCCAGAAATCACTCGAAAACTGATATCTCTTTTATCTTTTGAAGAAAGGAAAGAAGCACTCGAAATTCTTGGTTATCCAGAGGATAGTGTTGGAAGATTAATGACTCCAGATTATGTTGCCATAAAAGAAGACTGGACAATTGAAAAAGCTATAAAGCATATTCGTAGGTTTGGGAAAGACGCTGAAACAATAAATATAGTGTATGTAGTCGATGATGAGTGGCATTTGGTGGATGACATCCCGATAAGACGATTAATCCTGGCTGAACCCACACAGATTGTTAAATCGATTATGGATGAGCATTTTATTTCTATAATCGCTATTGCTGACCAAGAAGAGGCAATAAAACTAATCGAGAAGTATGACCTTACAGCTTTACCTGTTACAGATTCGGATAAACATCTACTTGGAATAGTGACAGTAGATGACATTATCGATGCACTTCGTGAAGAGCAGACGGAAGACCTTACGAAATATTCTGCAATAGAAGCAGCACCCATCGGTTTAGATTTTATTACCAAAATAAGAGAAGTTCCTTTGAGAAAGATATTTCGTGCCAGAATTACTTGGCTTCTCGCACTTTTGATTATGGACCTTGTTACCGGTGGTATTATTAAAAGTTTTGAAAAAACGATTGCCAAATATGTCGTTCTGGTTACATTCCTTCCTGTATTGGTAGATACAGCCGGAAATGCAGGTTCACAATCGGCAACGCTTGTAATAAGAGCATTAGCACTTGGGACCATAAAAATGAAGGATTGGATTTATCTCATAGGGAGGGAGTTTATTGTTGCTGGTGCATTAGGACTTATTATGGGATTGGGGATTTCTATTACGGGTTTTGTTAGAGGAGGTAGTTTTTTAATCGCACAGGTTGTGGTTTTAGCAATGATAGTCAATGTTATAATTGGAAGTCTTATCGGGGTCTTACTACCCTTTGTGTTCACAAAGTTTAAAAAAGACCCAGCAACTGCAAGCACTCCCCTTATTACCACACTGGCGGACATTATTGGAACTGCTATTTACCTGGGATTAGCATATTTAATATTAAGTTAGCGTATTTAAATCAAAGCTCGCTTCGCATAACAGAAAAGAGCCTGTCTGGACGGGACAGAGGGGAAAATCTTTTGCGGAGACCAAAGAAGCAATTGAGGAGACGGAAAGATTTTCAACAACCCCCTTCGGCACTTCGTGCCTCTGTTCCCCTTAATAAGGGGGACAAAATTCACGGAGCGTAAGCGGAGTGAATTAGGGGGTTAACTCCCCTTATCAAGGAGGACAAATCCCGAATCGTCGGGATAGGGGGTCAAAATTGTTGAGACATTCAAAGCATTTGTTGAACTGCTCGATACAATTGCGGAGACGAAAGAAACATTTGCCGAGATGAAAAAACAATTGTCGAGACGAAAGAATTTTCAGTAACCCCCTTCGGCACTTCGTGCCTCTGTCCCCCTTATTAAGGGGGACAAATCGAGCGATAGCGAGATAGGGGGTCAATAGAAAAAGGCTTATGA
>QNEG01000269.1 GCA_003645115.1 bacterium
CTTCTTTAGGAGACCGAAATTTGTGGTTAAAAGGTAACCTAATTAAAGTTCCTTTTATTTGATTGTTGCTTATCACTGAGGGGATTACAAAATCTTCAATTTTTATATTGTATTCTCCAGAAAAAATATAGGGAGTTTCGGTAACAGCAAAGACGGATTTGAAGCCGACTCCGAATTTTCCTATCGAAGTCAGATCATCTTTTTTCTTAGATATCCCAATTCCTGTAACACCATCAATATCTTCAAGATTAAAATCTTTCCCATTATGATAGACATCCAATTTGTCTTCAAAAAGCTCAAATCTCACTTCTTTTGCACCTTCATCTTCAGCATTTTGTAATATTTCATAAATGAAGTGAGACGGATCATTATATAATCCTGCCAAAATACTATCAAGATCAAAATTGTTCTCCCTTAAAGACCTTGCCAAGTTTTTTCGTTTTCTTATTAACTTTTCAAATTCCTTATTTGCCATATATGTTTTCCTTTTTGTAATTGGGTATTTTGAATAACCTTTACTTTTCCATAATAATCCAGTTTTTGGATATATTAGCCCATCGGAACATAGCATCTCGCAATTGTGGATAAGATTCTGCAGGGATAAATCTATCAGTGAATATCCTGTCTGCAATTGCTATCAGGGTATTACTTTTATCTTCATAGGTAATATTCAGGCTATAATTCATCGAGTCGAGTGTAATTGTCACTGGTTCGGGGATATATTTCGGTTTAAATTTCGGCGGTAATTCGACAATCCAGACAGTTTGTCTTTTCTGCGGACTCCAGAACCAGATTGGAGTCTTGCGAGTGGGTTGCCCGTAGCTGGATGGTTTATATTCTAACCTGGGCAATTGGAATGCCAGAAGTTTTTCTCCTGCGGATTGTGCCAGTTCCGGTGCAAATAATTTATCTTTCGCTATTACCGTAGAATCCAGACTGTTTATTCCTATTATAGAGTATTCTATCAAATTAGCACCCGGGTGAAATTTTCCTGCGGATATCTGAAAATATTTATCTACTTGCTCCACCGGGACTTCTCGATAATGCCTTATACTCTGGCTTTCTACATTGCCATAACATTTTTTCTGCTCCACATCGGCATCGCCCTGGGAAGAAAGTTTTATCCACAGAGTTTCTACAATAGCATATTCGCTGATACTGTTGAATGGCAATTGTGCCATCTGCACATAACTCGGACTAACCCATAATGCCTGCTGTCCAACACAATTATTGGGAATAATTCCCGGTGGCAAATATTTCCGATTGGGATAATGAAATGTCCATTCATCATCGATTTTTGCAGAGACCATAGGTATATCGAAAAATGATAATGTCGGCACCGTCTCGATTGCATCGCTGTCCACAACTTTGGATGAGTATAACAATCGAGATTCTATTCCCGCTTTTTTCAGCATATAGCACATCAGCGCCGATAAATCCAGTCGATTCGCTATTCCATCATCGAATATTTCAGACACTTTCCTGGGGAACCACAAACTTTGCGCAGGACCTATATTACAATGTCTAAAAGAGAGATTTAAGTATTCATAAATTCTATTGAGTTTTTCTTGTGGCGTATCATAACCCGCAAGCAATGAATTAATCGTGGAATCCAAAACCGGTGAGCCATCCAGCGATTGTGCTAATGAATCAGATAGTGCTCGAAGGACTTTCGCCTCATCCACAGCGAAACCGACCCATATAGTAGGAAGATACATCTCGGCAGGTGCGCTCCAGGTTTCTTTGATTGTCGGTGCAATATTTTCCATCTGCCAGACTAATATTTTTTCATTATCTTTTTTATATTCATCTGGTGGCGAGAAACCATAATATCGGATAAAATTTTCGGGCAGACCCTGTGGAATTCTTACGGTAAGTTTCCGCAACAGGATTGGTTCATCACCGCCGAATATCATTTTCACCGCCGTAGGATGTAATGCATCCACTATGTCATAATCGATATGATATTGCATATCCACAATGGACTGAATTGAAATTTGCGGTGGAGCAAATTTTATTCTACGCAGGTAATTATATTGCGGATAATATTGATTTGGTTCAGCAAATTCCAGCGCAGAATCATCCAGATGATATATCCTGCCATCGGGAGTGATAGTCCGGCAGAAATCTATATCCGCATTTTGATAAGGTGCAAGATAATGAAATGATTGCGATGCGTTCATATTTTTCCCGCGTTCATTGAGAATGAGCACTATTTTTCGGTCGGTTCGAGTGCATTTTATGGGAGAATTATCCTCGCTCTTGGGTAAGGAAAATGTATATTCTACAGAGTGATGGAGTATGGCATAAGATGCATCGGGATATTGTCGCGCCTGGTCGATTTTATCCAGAGTGGAAATCAACAATGAATCATCTATATCCTCCACGATTTCCCAGTCATCGCCTTTGCGAGGATGTGTCATAGTTAGTCGCACTATCTCGGATTTCGGGAAAGTTTTTTTGCCCTCGGAGGTCTCCACTATCACTTTATTTTCGGTTATTTGGACAATCCTGCAACGCAGTTCCTCGCCCTGGCGAAGAAATAGCACATCTCGGAATAATTCGCCAAATATTAGGGTGAAGATACCGACTATAACTAATACTATTGTCCTTTTCATCTCGGTTAGCTCCTTTAATTGTTATCTTCGTCGGTTAAATTCCTTATCATTTGTTCTGCGCTTTCTATATATGGTTTGTTGATTGGAAGTGGTTTAGAATTCATCGCTCTTTGAAGAAATTTAAGTGCAGATGTGGTATCTCCAGTTTCCAAATATTGTAGTCCTAATTGTAGCCAATATTGAGCTTTTTCGGGGTCTAATTGCACAGCCTTTTTGAACTCCGGAATAATTTCTTCTTTTGATGCATCGCCAAGACCGTGTGGCTTACGCTTCAATATGGAAACCTCGCTCACCACCTTGTGCCATATTCCATATATAAAATGAATCAATGCGATATCCGGGTCTAATTTTAGTGTCCAGTCGATTTCTTCTTTGATTCTCCTGGCAATAGCGAAATCTTCCCAGTTCTCATGTAATAGGCTCATCAGTGTAAGGTTGTATGCGAGTTCGCAGTGAGCCTCAGCGATATTCCGCTCATTTCTCAATGCGCTGGTGATATAGCTATTTGCCAATCGTAGGGTATCGTTTTTAATTTTTCCCGAAAAATTCAATGCCAGTCGGTTGTATCCTGCACCCAATCGATATAATACATAAGGGTTTTCTGAGTCGATTGCATAAGCTCTATGATAACGCTGTAATGCTTCCTGCCATTCTCCACGATTCAAAAAATGGTCGCCGATTTTCAATAGTTCATCTACACTATCCGCAAAAGAGAATACAGCGAACGCCACTATGTATATAGTTATCACTTTTCTCATAATTACTCCCGAATTTGAATCTCACAATAAAACCAAAATATGTAATGAAAGATAAAAGTCAAGAGAGAGTTGAAATTAGCGGAGTTTAATTTCGACATTCTTTTTATGGAATTTAAC
>QNEG01000270.1 GCA_003645115.1 bacterium
GTGGATGCAGGCGCGCACTGCCGCCTCAAAGAATTCAAGAAATTCGCGCAGGTAAACTTACTATATGCGAAAGTTGTGGGAGAATACTGGTGGAATTGGAAACATTGGATAGAGAATAAAATAAGCAGGTAATATAATGCGTTTGGTTTGCTATATCGATGGAGCATCACGGGGGAATCCCGGTCCCGGGGGCGCTGGTGTCCTTATCACCAATGAAAAAGGCGATGAGCTATTGAGAATATCACGACCAATCGGGGGCAAAGTCACCAATAATGTCGCAGAATATAAGGCGCTTGTAATTGCATTGCAAAATGCTCACAAATTAGGCGCAGATGAAGTCGAAATTCATTCTGATAGCGAATTACTGGTGAAACAGATGAGAGGCGAATATAAAATAAAGAATCCCAATCTGGCGCGATTGGCAATTCAAAGCTATGATTTAGTAAACAAATTTAATAGAGTCGATTTTGTGCATATACTTCGCAATCACAATAAAATAGCCGACCATCTTGCCAATATCGGTTCGGCGGTTTCCGCAGGGGACATAAAACCAGACCAAGCAGACCCGGATTCATTAATTTGACTGCTGTAGCCGAAAAAAATTAATCCCACCAGCGTTATGATTCCTTTTTTTAGATTTAGATTTTCATATATTTATTAATTGAAATATAAAAAAGTTTAATTTGAATTTTTTTAAAAATAATTGGTTTAGGTATTGACATTTAACATATTTTCATTATAATATACTTGGTGAGAAAGAATTATTAAAATTGGAGGAACCAATGAGGATATTGAGCCTAATTGGGTTAGCTCTTTTGTTAATATCCCTTGCAGGTGGGCAAACCTATGAATTACGAGAATCTTATTATGGTTCTGGCGGTCCGGTGGGAGCATCGGGGGGAAATTTCGAATTATGGGGTAGTGCAACCGGGCAGACAGCGATTACTATAGTTTCTGGAGGAACATATACCGACCAACAGGGATTTTATCACGGCGATAAAATGTTCTTGGTGCGGTTTTTCGCCAAGGATTACCAAAGAGCTGCCGATAATGATGCCGATTCTATTAGCCTATGGGATGACACTTTAAAAGTGGTGGTCCATTACCTTTACCGAGGTGTCTGGAGAAATGACACCATTGGAACCGGAAGTAATAATTATCTCGAAGTTTGGGTGGATACTGTCCAATCCGGTAGCAACTACTGGTATGAGAGGGTTGCAGTATTCGAATCAGGAGCGGGCACCTGTCCAGATGGGGACCCCTGCGACCCAAATTTTCACCGATGGGCAAGAGCTGATACCTCGCCAGGAACTGTAGTTCAGGGAACTCAAGACGATGCAGACTCGGTGGTGGTAGATTTCTGGGAACAGTATCGTTGCTCTGTGGATGTCGTGTTCGACCCACCAGACCCAGGTTCTTCTCCTTATGATGGCGGATTAGTAGATTTCGTGGACTATCGCCGATTTAATTCTTCTATTAGTGATGATGATGCATATGAACACGGCGAAATTTTCGACCAATGGTGTGACCGTGGTAATTCATCTTATAGTAGTAGATTGACTTTTTCTGATACTACTACAGCGGGATGGATAACAATCGATGACCATGATTTTGGCACATCCGGTGGACTGGATAAATCTATCATTACGGAAATTAAATATCAGAAACCTTATCAGGCTGCTTATGCGCAGACGATTCTCTGGCGAAGATACACACTATTCGGAGTCCCATTATATCCTCGCGAGGATACCACCACATACAAAACATTCGCCGAGGATAATGGTTGTTGCGCTGCTGGTGCTTATGATGGATTGGTAGATTTCGGCGAACAGGATATTGTCCTTTATGATGATATGCACGATATTTGTGATACACCCACCGATTCTAACTGCGGGACATGGGAAACCTGGTATCGAGTGATGCGATACTATCCCCAAGTAGGTGGATATAAACGATATCGTGGTCCCGGTATGTCCGATAATCCACATAGATTTATTCCTGGTTTCGGTTTCTGGGGCAATCAAACTCATTGTGATTCTATCGAAATCGATACCTGGGGCGTCCTCGCTGATACCACCGATAGTTTCGAGGTCGCGCTTGGAAGATATGATGGAACTAATGCATATACCAGATATAATATGATGGCTAATCCATTTTATGACCCCGATGATGCCGATACGATAAAAGTCGATGTATCTCAATGGAGGGTAAGGAATGTTACTACCAGCAATACAGTCAATATTGCTCAGGCAGTTAGTAATCATTGGATTTTGAACCCCATTTATGTGTATAGGAAAACAGAGGGGACCTGGCAATATGTACCACTGGATATCGATGTTAGTAATGCTAATGTATATATATATGAATGGGAAGGATTCTGGCTCAATATAGACCCTGCTTGCACGGATAGTCTTCATTTGATTATGTATGTAGAATCGCAAAGTCCGGTTAGTCTTCTGCGAATTGCTTCCGGTTCTGACCATTCGGAATGGTTCGTCAGACTCTCCTGTGATATGGGTGATGAAGGTGACTATTTCAACGATGCTGGATATTCCAGTGTAATGGAAAAAACGGCATTCGAGCCGACCGATATTATGAACCCACCGGATATCCCAGAACCGATGCGATTGTATTATATGGTGGGTGAAAAAAATCTCGCCAGCTATTATTACAATGAAGAAATGGATGTATATTTCTGGCGAGTGAGACTCGAACCCGGTGCCCAAAGGGGTAAAAATGCGCGTTTATTCTGGAATCTCGAACACATACCGCCAGAATATGCAGTGATGATAAAAATTCCCGGATATGAAGAAGTGGATTTACGCACCAGAAATGAATTGACTCTGGAATCGGTGATTAAGCCTGTAGATATGGAATTGTATGTATATCCGGTATCATCACCTATTGCTCGTGGAGAAACCCATATACCAGATAAATTCTTTATGTCCAGTGTGATACCCAATCCATTTAATACTTCTGCCACAGTGGAATTTGGGATACCATCGGGGCAAGGCGATATGACCACTATAGAAATTCTCGACCTATCCGGACATAAGATTAAGACACTATGGAACAAATCTACATCGGCTGGGTATCATACTGTAATCTGGGATGGCACAGATGAGACAGGAAGACCAGTCCCGGCAGGAACTTATCTTTGCAGAATGGTTCATCCGAAATTCATTCGAACCCGGCGAGCAATTTTAATAAAATAATGTTGCATTACAGTAAGGTGTGATTCATAAAAGGTAGAAAAACTGTTAATATAGTTATTGAAAGTTATCCATAATCCAATATTATCACACAAAAGCATATGCAAGACACCCTAACATAGTATAAGGATTTGTTGAATCTATCAATCTAAAATGTATCTAAAGGAGATATGACACATAATGATATCTGAAAAAGACAAAAATGTAATATTAATATATGCGAGAAGGTATAACTTGGAGAAAGTTATTCTTTTCGGTTCGTCGAAAGAAAGGACAGA
>QNEG01000271.1 GCA_003645115.1 bacterium
ACAAAGCAATTCAGTCCTACCGAATTGTGGCATTCGATAAAAGCGATTCCCACAATAGTCTATATCATCGCACTAGCGATAATAATTATCGGCACAGTAATAATTGTATCTTTGGGTGACAAAGAACTTCCAGACACTGTTTCCGAAGTTATATTGGGAGACACAACTATTCAACATGCATCTCCCGCACCACTCGACGAGGACATAGCACAGCAGATACGCATTCCCATAGACAGTGTCAATGCCGCCCAAGCACTTTCCATCGCCGAATCGCTGACATTTGTCATCCGCACACGACAACCGGTAAATATATATATCGAACTCGACCATGTTAAAAAGGCGTTCAAGGGAATGCTATACGCGGGGCAGCGTAAGGAATGGCGCGTAAAAAATTCCGTATATATAGAAACGGGAAATCCTTCGGCACTGCGAATCTCCGTCAATGGCTTCGAGTTGACGCCATTTCAAACGAGGTATCCTCAAACGTTGGAAATAAATCGTCAGAATGTGCTTCAATTTCTGGAAGGATATGAACCTCCACCACCGGGTGTAAGTTCGGCTTATGGACAGCGTATCGAAACCGCAACATCCGATACTGTTCATGGTCCGCCGAGTGAAGCCAGACCTCCGCGTCGGAATAAAACATCGACACAACAAGATACATCTTCGAAAGGTAAGCCAAAAATAAAACCGCCGAGAACAAAGAACTTGTCCGGCGGAAATGATTAATAAAATCCTGGGTATGAGTTTCCTGTGTTGTTCTTGCGGAATAATCGAAGTGTTTATGAATTTTTATAAATATTTTACAACTGGAGTAAACTAATGTTCCGTCGCTGGAGCACATTCACATTGCTGCTATTTATCTCGTTCGTCTATGGGAAAGAAATTATGGGTGGCGCATCATCCGCTTCATTTTACTGCGGTTCGCGTCCTGCTCCACTCGAAATGGGCTTGACAACGATGCTATCATCCGGTTCCGTTTCACCACAGTTTATGCTCAGGTATTACGCCCTCGAGTTCTACATCGGTGCGACAGTGGAAGGGACGATAGACACCCTTTGGGCAAATGCAAAAAAGTATAAAATGTATTCTGAAGGTTTTTATCTTGCGGAAATCGATTCTTATTCATTCGAGCTTAACACCTATATGATAGAGCCTGAAATCGGACTGCGCATATATTTCACACCGAAAGCATCTATGTCTCCCTATA
The DNA here is from genome assembly GCA_003645115.1 of bacterium. Taxonomy (GTDB): domain Bacteria; phylum UBP14; class UBA6098; order B30-G16; family B30-G16; genus B30-G16. The sequence goes on from QNEG01000271.1 coordinate 1,211, forward strand.
TTAATCTCGGGGCATTTCTGATTATTCCGGTTATGAATCATCACTATAAAGAGGAATTCATACATTATGATTCACTGGGAAATCTCCTAAGAACCGTCGAAAATACTTCCGAAAGCGGTCCGGAGTTGTCCATATTAGATATTTACGAATTGGGTTTACACGGTGGAATAGGTATGCAATATCGCATAAACGAGAACTTTGCTGTTTTTGGTGAATTTGCAATACGTGCGATATTTGGCGGAGCAGAAGTAAAATACGATTATATAAGCGATGTCCTGCCGTATTATCTCTTAGACGAACAGCATCTCTGGCAAGGCGGAGGAGACCTATCTGTATTCTCAACCGATGGTTTTCTGGGCTTACAATTCTACTGGTAATCGTCTAAATCCATACGATTTAATACTTCTACAACAATGACCGACATATTTAGAGAAGACTATTTCCTTACATATCTTCAGTATCATAACTATCATCGATGGCACTAAATCGCATAATTTTACCGAATAAAATAGCAGCGATTGTCTCCCCTGTTTAAATTGTTTCCATTTATGACTTGACATCGGCGCAAAAGCCTATATACTGCATATTGCCGCGGGGTGGAGCAGTAAGGTAGCTCGCCGGGCTCATAACCCGGAGGTCGAAGGTTCAAATCCTTCCCCCGCCATTTTTTTATTAATTATAGTCTATATAAAATAATGCCTACTCACTACCCATCCTAATCGAGTGAGATTTTCATAATCCGAGCTTTAAGTTATACAATGCCTATTTCCCAATGCAAAACTTAGAAAAAATCTCATCATACATATCTATATCATTCCCTTGTGAAAAAATATCCATAAAATAGTTATGCACACGCTCCAGAGATATCTGAACGATATCCCAAAAATCCTTTTTCGCCGCATCCAGTGCAATTTTTAGTTCATCTTCGATTTTGCACATAACATCTTCAATCCTTGCCGAAATCATTACTGCATCATCCGGAATATCGGTCATATATGATTCGATTCGCCTAAGGAGCATTTCCAATCCATCGCCTTTAAGTGCACTAATTACTAACGCATCAGGATATAATTTGCGCAGGTTTTCCGAAACTGCAATATCGGATTTATTTATTATCGGTATAATTTTTTCACCGCATTGCATCTTTGCATCGGGATTACTTCCATCCATTACCCACAATACGATATCCGCGGTTCGTGTCACATCCTGTGCCCTGCGAATACCCTCGGCTTCGATGGGATGGTCCGATTCACGAATACCGGCGGTATCCATGATGGTTACGGGAATACCGACAATTTCCACAACCGCTTCGATTATATCCCTTGTGGTTCCCGGATGCGGCGTAACTATTGCTCTTTCGGTACCGACTATTCGATTGAACAATGTGGATTTTCCGGCATTTGTTTCGCCGGCTATCACTATCGTTATTCCAGTCCACAATTTTCTTGCATCGCACACTTTGCACATGAATCTCTGTACAAATGAGTAGCTTTCCTCTATTTTTCGCTGCCAGCTTTCCATTGTCGTATCATCGACTGGCGCATCCTCAGGAAATTCCAAGGAAGCGACAAGTTCGAGCAGTATATTATATGCTGTTTCCTTTACCTTTTCGATTTCAGCGGCATTTTGAATAGTTCTACTCGCGGTATCAAGCGCTCGTTTAGTTTGTGCAGCGATTTTTGCATTAATGCTTTCCGCTTCGATTAAGTCCATCTTTGCATTTATAACCGCGCGCATAGTAAATTCTCCGGGCATCGCTAATCGCGCACCACCGGAAACAAGCGCATCCAATACTGTACGGACTATTAAAGAACTGCCATGAACAGATATCTCGACCATATCTTCTCCGGTATAGCTCTTCGGTGCGCGAAAAACAGTCGCTATACAGCGGTCGCAAAAATCCCCGATATTTATATCGAGAACTACAGCACGATTTCCATCGACATCTAACATCGAAACGGACATAGCGAGGGATTCTTGAAAGATTTTAATTATCCCGTTTCCACTTCCGCGAATTATAGCGAGTGCAGAGCGTCCCGGCGGCGTTGCAGACGCAACTATCGCATCACCGGAAAAAATTGAAGAAATCGCTTTCATAGATTAAAGATATACATATTTACAGGGCAGGCAAAATCGAAAAAGCAAATTATAAAATTATAAAGTATGTTCCACTTATTTGTATCGAAAGAAATGTTATTTTAAAAACAGCATTTTCTTTTTAAATGTGCCCATCGGTGTTTTCACCCGCACCAAAACTATTC
>QNEG01000272.1 GCA_003645115.1 bacterium
TTACTATGCTTCGAGGAAAAGGCGGAATGGTAGCATATCTTGGAACAAACGATATGCGCCAGACAAAACAACGAATCCAGCAGGGAGATAAGGAAGCTGAACTGGTCTATCGGGCTATGGCATATCAGGTGGCGCGAGAAATCGGTTTGCTCGCCGCTGTATTAAAGGGGAAAGTCGATGGTATCGCACTAACCGGCGGATTGGCTTACGACGACGATTTTGTCGGGTTAATCGAAGAATTTGTGGGCTGGATCGCCAAAGTATATGTATTCCCCGGCGAGGAAGAAATGGAGGCATTAGCTCAAGGCGCGCTTCGAGTCCTTACCGGTGAGGAAAAGGCAAAAATATATGCTCCAGAAAATAAATAATCTTAAGTAAGGATGAGGTCATCTCGCCCATTGGGATTACAATAACGAAGTGCGGAGTATATTTGAGATAGAAAAAATTGTGGAAAAAATGGAAACGGAAACAAGCAACTGGCAGAATATCCTAATGTGGAAAAATTAGGGTAAGGAAATTTTATGTTTTATCTGCTCTTTCAATTTAAGTAGAGTCATTTTTTGAGGGTGGTCGGGCATATCTTCTAATAATTTATCTATCGCCTCGTTTAATCGTTCATATTTTTCGCAATTCTGAAGCGCACCCAAATAATTCATTCTTACCTGTTCATTATGAGGTGCCAATTTGTAAGCTTTTTCAGTGTAGTAAATAGCAGAATCACATTCATTTTTAGCATTAAATAATGCACCGATATTTGTATATGCAGAGGAATATTTTGGAGCGTATTCTATCGCTTTGTGGAAATAGTAATATGATGAATCATACTCGCCTTTTCTCGCCCATAATACTCCTTCGTTATAGTATAATAGTGGGTTTTCTGGAGTGAAATAATTACCGAATTTCGCCCAATATAATGCAGAATCGAGGTCACCTTTTGTCCCATAATATGCTGTCAGTAATGAATATTTTTGTTCTAAATCGGGAGTATTTTCAATTGCTTCTGTGAATAATTCCCGCGCTTTTTTATAATCACCTTCTTTGAAAGCAAGTTCCGCATCGTTCCATTCGCCCTTCTCTCTGATTGCCCATTCATAACCCTGTTCGCTAAATATATCCTTTCCTCGTTCGGAAGAATTGGCTAATATTAATTGCATTGCTTTTTCCGCTTTTCCAATTTCTTGAAGTCCACGAGCAAGATATAATATTCCTCGAGTTTCTGCTATTTTTGTTTTTGCCAATGAATCGATAACTTCCTCACTTAATGAATCCACAATAGCAAAAACTCCTATATCATTAGTTGCTGAACGACTTTCAAAATAATATATTGGAACTAAATGTGCTTTATAGTTATCATATCCCATAACAGGATGAAATAAATTATATATGTAGAAGGGCAAATCAGCAATGAATTTGATATTGTTATCCTTAATATATTTCCATATTCGGTTATTTTTTATTGCTTCATATATATTGGGGTTTACTGCTCCATCCAGATTTATAATTTTTTTATCAGAATAATAACCAGCTATACCTGCATTATATACGCCAAATGGTGCATCGGAGTTTATAATTGATACAAATTGTGCCAGTTTATTCATTGTAATTGAACGGAGCATAACCCTTGGGAAACAGCTATAACCAAAATCATAAATGCCTCCAATAAACATCAAAATAATCAATACTGTAGTTATAGTAATTTGCAACTTATTCTTATATAATATTATAAAATTAAGTGTAGTAGCCATAAAAGTAATCATAAGAAAAGCTACGGGCACACTATAATAATCACGAGGATATTTTCTAATTATTACATGTAGAAGTGAATATACTATTATCCACAATAAAAACGGAAACCATACCGAGTCCCATATACTCAGTATGAAATTTTTTATGGTTCGCTTTATTTTTGCGAGGAGAAATAAGACAAAACTCACAAATCCTACAAATAATACGAAGCCGATATGACCACCCACAAACCCGAACCAAAAAGGAATATATTCTTTTATGAATGTCTCATATGAAAATGCCAATGATTCGTATGTTCCTGCACCTCTCGACCAGGCTAAAAATGCTTTCCTGACATAAGGGAAAGCCAATCCACTTATGGGAATCCAATATCCGAAGGCGAGCTTGCACCATAATACCCAGGGTAATATGGAAATGTTTATCAAAAATATATATGCAAGTAATTTTTTACTGCGCCACTTCAATAATAAATGCAAATTTAAAATCCACACAATAGTAGCGTAATCCAATCGCAACCATAAGAGAACAATATTCGCAATTACCCAGTATTTGAAGAAACGCCCATAATTTTCACCCTGCTGAAGTATTTTCCAGTGGCAATAGAATACCACAGCAAACGGTAGTAATGCAAATCCAGTCTCCATACCACTCATATTCATTAAGAGAAAAGTGGGCGTCAGAGAAAACAATCCCAATAATAGATATCCCCAGAGTAAACCTGATATTTCTTTAAATTTATTTCGCAGAAACAAAGCGATGATATAAAATGCAAATGCCGATGCTATCGCAATTATCACTCCTGCAATGTGTATGGGAATTATTTTCGAATTTTTAAATAACCAAAATATTGGCACCAACACCATCATCCATAGTGGGTGGAAACCGTTGGTTGGAATTCCTTCCGTAAAACATATCCCTTTACTATGCACTATATTATATGCGATTTGGTAGTAATAATGTGCATCATCATAATCTACAAACAACCCCTTTTCTTCTGCAATAGCAACTATCATCCTCGGTATTAGTGCAAGAAAAAATATTATTAGGGGAGACCATTTCAATAATTTCTCATATTTACTCTGACTGCCCGATATTTTCTTTTTTGATTTTGTGGATGATGTCTTCATAATCCCTCTGTTTATAGAACCCATTGCCAATCACCAGCATATTAGCCCCAGCATCTACAACAGATTTTGCCGTTTCGAGATTTATTCCGCCATCCACCGCGATTATTCTGGGGGCATTTTCTCGTTTTGTTATTCGAGCAAAATTTTCGATTTTCGGCAACACAGAGGGAATGAATTTCTGCCCAGCAAATCCAGGATGAACACCCATTATCAAAATTAAATCGAAATGCTCGATTATTTGTTCGTAGTTTTTTACTTCGGTTTCCGGATTTATAGCGAGTCCAACCGATGTATTCATCTCGCAGCGGAATTTTTGCCACTGGTCGATTTCGGGGATGACTTCGATATGAGCAGTTATGATTTCGATGCCCATATCGGCAAAATCTTACCATACTCGAATGGGTCGGTAATCATCAGGTGAGCATCCATCGGCAGTGAGGTCTTACCTATAATCGATTTCACCACCGGCGGACCGAAACTTATATTGGGCACGAAATGTCCATCCATAATGTCCAGATGTATTATGTCTGCACCAGCGCGTTCGGTGGCATCCAATTCCTCGCCCAAACCAGAAAA
>QNEG01000273.1 GCA_003645115.1 bacterium
AGCGACTACTCGCCCACCCAGAAATAATGAGAAAAACGGTTATGATTACTTTTTTCTTTCTGATGAAGAATTCGATAAGAAAATCGAAAACGATGAATTCGTGGAATGGGCATGGGTTCACGGATACAGGTATGCAACATTGAAAAAGGTAGTGGATAATGCACTGAAAAATAATAATGTGTTGATATTCGATTTAGATGTTCAGGGCGCAGATTCGATGAAATCCGCTTATCCTCGAGAAGCTGTTTTAATATTTCTATTGCCACCGACTCGAGAAGAACTACGGAAAAGACTTATGCAAAGAAAGACCGATTCCCCCGAAATTATTGCTCAAAGATTGAAAAATGCTGAACTGGAAATTAAAAAAATTACCGAGTATAACTATCTGGTGATAAACGATGACCTTGAAAATTGTATCCAATCTGTGGACTCCATTATCACTGCGGAATTGTGCCGACCACAGAGAATTCTTCCCGTGGATGGATGGCAATAATTATACTTGACTGTATTTATATTGTGTAATTATATTTTTCGTTTTTTTATTTCTTGACAATTATAGTCGAATTAATACAATAAATAAATATGAGAGAATTGCCTAAAAGGATTTTGTCCGCACTGGTGTTTGGTCCAATTATGTTGGTGGGATTCTATTTCGGTGGATACTTGCTGTTTATACTCACTATGCTCATCGCAGTAGAAATATTACGGGAATTTGCAAGGGTAAAATCGGCTTATTTTTCCAAATGGCAATTCTTCATCGTATTTATGGTATCGATTCTCTGGCTCTGGGCGACCACTATAGAATATCCTTTGATGCTCCAGTTACTTTTGGCTTCATTGATAATTATTTTCCTTGTAGAATTGGGAAGAAACCTTATCGAAGATACTTTCCAGCGAGCAGGTGCTATGTTATTTCTATATGTCCTATGCGGAATATTACCATCGGCATTCATTCAAGTAAGGCAATTTGGCAAATTCTGGGCTATACTCCCTATAGTAATGGTCTGGGTGGTGGACACATTTGCCTATTGGGGCGGTTCATTGACAGGAAAACATAAACTTGCACAATCTATCTCTCCTAAAAAAACCGTTGAGGGTTTTCTATGGGGCATAGTTTCTGCTATAATTATAGCAATAATTGTGAAACAAATATATCCCGAAAAAAACTCTCTATGTATATGGTCGCTGGTTGTTATTACAGGGATTATCGGACAACTGGGCGACCTATTCGAGTCGAAAATAAAAAGACAATTTGGAGTGAAAGATATGAGTTCCATTATGCCCGGACACGGCGGAATCTGGGATAGAATGGACTCACTTTTCTGGGTCTATCCGATTACACTCGTTATGCTTAATTTACTCGCATAGTTATTATATCCCGACTGTCCGGGACAAATTTACGACTAATTCCGACAATAAAACGGACAAAAAATAAAAAAAGAATTTGCCCTTGGTATTATAATAATTATAATAGAACAATTTAACATTTTCCAATAAAATATGGAGGTAAAATATGCCCAGAATCGAGGTCCATAAAGACCATTGCAAAGGGTGTGGACTGTGTATCGATATTTGTCCCCCCGGTGTTATCGAGATGTCGAAGGAAATAAATAAGCTGGGATATCATCCGGCGAAGTATAAAGGAGAAGGGTGCACTGGATGCACTCTTTGTTTCTATACTTGTCCCGAACCCGATGCAATTGTTGTTTATCGAAAAGATTAAAATATCCCAAAGAGAGGTGAATTATGCCAAAGGAATTAATCAAAGGCAATGAGGCAGTGATAAAAGGCGCATTATTAGCGGGTTGTGATGCCTTTTTTGGTTATCCGATTACTCCCGCTTCTGAAATCGCTCACGCCGCTGCTAAATATTTTCCATTGATGGGTAAAGTGTTCTTGCAGGCTGAATCGGAAATCGCTTCCATTCAGATGTGCTATGGCGCAGCAGGTGCAGGACTACGGACTATGACCGCATCTTCAGGTCCAGGACTCTCACTGAAAATGGAGGGAATTTCTTATGCTTGCGGTTCCGAATTACCTATTGTAATTGTAGATGTAGTCCGAGGCGGTCCAGGACTCGGTAATATCGCTCCATCACAATCCGATTATAACCAGATTGTCAAAGGTGGCGGACACGGAAACTATAAATTAATGGTGCTGGCACCTAATTCCGCTCAAGAAATGTGCGACCTCACTATGTTGGCATTCGAGCTCGCAGATAAATACCGAAATCCAGTGGTAATATTGACCGATGGATTTAATGGACAGATGATGGAACCGGTGGATTTCCCCGAACCGAAATCTGTAGATATCGACAAGACCGACTGGGCTGTTATGGGAACTCCACAAACGCGCAGGAACCTAATAAATTCTATCTATCTCGATCCGGTAGAACTCGAACAGCACAACCAGAAACTTCAAGAAAAATACAAGAGAATGCAGGAGAACGAAGTCCGAGTGGAAAGCTACAAAGTAGAAGATGCAGAAGTAGTGGGAATTGCATACGGGACTCTTTCCAGAGTTATGAGTTCTGCGGTGAATGAGGCTCGCCAGAAGGGTATAAAAGCGGGAATGATTAGACCGATTACTCTGTTCCCATTCCCGAATAAGGAAATTGCCGCCATCGCTAACCAGGATTCGGTGAAATCTCTGATAGTTTTCGAAATGTCGAATGGACAAATGCTGAATGATGTGGAACTTTGTGTGCTCGGTAAAAAGCCGATTAAATTTTATGGTAGAATGGGTGGAGTAGTTCCCAAAGTCAGCGAGATGGTGGAACAGTTTGAGACAGCATTGAAATAATCGAATTCAGGAGGAATAAAATGGCAAAGCTAAAAGATGTGCTTCGAAAACCAACATCATTTTATGATGAGTTTTTTCGTAAGCCAGACCAGAATAAACAGGATACCCATTATTGCCCTGGTTGTGGGCACGGAATACTTCACAAATTTATCGCCGAGGCAATCGAGGATTTCGGCATCGCAGACCGAACTATTATGATTTCTCCAGTGGGATGCTCGGTGTTTGTTTATTATTATTTCGACACCGGAAATTTTCAGGTGGCACACGGCAGAGCACCGGCTGTAGCCACAGGTATAAAGCGCACTAATCCCGATGCTATAGTGATTTCATATCAGGGTGATGGCGACCTCGCTGCTATCGGTGGAAATAATATTCTTCAAGCTGCAAATCGTGGAGAAAATATTACTTTCTTCTTTGTGAATAACGCTATATACGGAATGACCGGTGGACAAATGGCGCCTACTACTCTTATAGGACAAAAAACTATGACATCTCCATATGGTAGGAAAGCAGAAGTGGAAGGTTATCCTATGAAGGTATCTGAATTGTTATCCTCATTGGAGGCACCTACATATATCGAGCGAGTAGCACTAACCGATGGCGCTCACCTGATGAAAGCCAGAAAAGCTGTGCGAAAGGCGA
>QNEG01000274.1 GCA_003645115.1 bacterium
CAGAAACCTTGCCAGCCCCGCTACCGAGGGAAATTTAAAACAAGTGGAGACCATACGGCGCAGACAGATGTCTATCGAGCAAAAGCGCAAGGAAAAACTCCAAAATGTCGCTGACAAACTTTCTCGTGTCTCGGTAGATATCGTGGTAGAAGTGGATGAGAATGATAATCTTTTCGGTTCGGTGACTCCCGGTCAAATAGCAGAAGCATTGCAAAAACAGGGTTTCGAGGTAAATAAAAAACAGATAGTATTAGATGAACCTATAGAAAATCTGGGTGTGTATAATGTAACTGTCAGGCTTCATCCCGAGGTAGAGGCAAAAGCGAGAGTTTGGGTATTCAAACACGAAGAATAATATGTGGGCACTTTTCTGGAGACTCATTGCGGCACATCTGTTCGCCGAATTCCCATTGGGAAAATATTTCTTTATCGCAAATAAGAACAGAACAAAATACATAATAATTCATACCGCAATGGTATTGCTTACCACAGTTTTGGTAATTTCACAATTGGCATTCTATCGCCCAATTTTATTCCTTATCCTTCCAATAATCACATTTACGCATATCCTGGTCGATTATATCAAGACTATTCCACAGAGTAGCAACGCTCGAGTCCAGCTTATATTATCTGCTGGCGAACAATTAACTCATATAGGTGTTTATATAATAATCGCCGTCATTTTCGGATGGATGTTCAATTATGGCAGTCCAGCTGCATTTTTCAGACTATCTATCGCCATATTCGTGATATGGGCAAATCCACATTTTGTCCATTCTATTCGTTGCGCAATTAAGAATTTGGAGAAGGTGAGTTCGTATAAAGAACCATTCGAAAGATTTGCATTCGTAGAACGAACAGTGCTGTTTTTAGGGCTTTCAGCAAATTCGATATGGTTTATAATCGCAGGACTAATTATCCCATCGATTATACGAGGACTGTTAATTTCCAACCAGGAAAATGTTCCTATCCCCGTTTTCGAATGGATAATTACTATTGTCTGTGCAATTATTCCCAGACTTATTTTCGGACCGATAATCTTTTTTTAAAGATTATTCTGAAAATCGGTTTACCACAGATGAATGCAGATGAAAAAATTATTATTCGTAGGAGCGATTTTTGTGATTCCCTGTATTCCAGTTAGGGTGTGGAATATAACAAACTGAATTACTTTACATAAAATTAATTGCGTAATATTAAAATACCATTATATTGTTTTGAATAAATGCTATATTGTATTATGGCTAATTAAATATTGGGGGAATTATGTTAAAAGGTGAATTCGATAGTCTTGCGATGGACCTTAAGACCGGCGACTATGTGATGTTAATTCGACGAAATAACGACGAAAGGCTCATCCCAATCTGGATAGGCTCTTACGAAGCATTTTCAATCGCACTCGGGCTCACCGGTGTTCAACCACCGAGACCACTCACTCACGACTTGATATTGAATATAATAGAAGCAATAGGTGGAGAAATCACCAGCATAGTAATCACTGGGATAAGAGAGAATACTTATTTTGCCTTGATTCATATCGACAGAGGTGAGGTCGAATCGTATGTAATCGATGCTCGTCCCAGCGATTCTACCGCACTCGCTATTCGAGCTGGATGCCCTATTTTCGTTTCTGAGGAAATCGAATCATTCGATCTGGATAATCCGACCGACGATTTATCCAAGGAATTTAGTGAACGATTGCGAAAAATTACCCCAGAAGAACTCATTGGATTTTAATTATTCTTATTTCCATAGTCAAAAGAATTAGGGAGGGAATTATGATACGAGCATATGATGGAAAAAATCCCGATATTCATCCCGATGCATTTATCGCAGAAACCGCAGTCTTGATTGGCGATGTGAAAATCGGTGCGGATTCTAGTGTATGGTATGGGGCAGTTATTCGTGGAGATATTAATAAAATTCATATCGGTAAATGTTCCAATGTTCAAGACAATACGGTAATTCATGTGGACACCGATAAACCTGTAATAATGGGAGATAATGTGACTGTTGGGCATAATGCGATACTTCACGGTTGCAAAGTGGGAGATTGTGTGCTGATAGGAATGGGAGCGACCGTGCTGGACGGAGCAGAAATCGGCGAGGCAGCAATAATCGGCGCTGGCGCTGTGGTTTTGGAAGGTGAAAAAGTTCCAGCATACACTTTAATGGCTGGAGTCCCTGCGAAACCGATAAAAAAACTCGACCAGTCCATTAAAGAAAAATTACACGAACACGCCAAAATGTATGCACAATATGCAAAATCATATTCCAAATGATAAAGTCGATAAATATATTATGAAAACAAAGATTATAGCATTTTGTATATTATTGTGGTTTGGCTTTTCCTATGCTCAACATCAGGTATTAGCCGGGACATACCAGGCTGGCATTAAAGTATTCGAGGATGGACAATATAAAGACGCTCACAGCTATTTTAATCAAGTTTGTGTGCAATCTGCAGATAAGGATCTTCGAGCAAAAGCGATGTATATGCGAGCTTTATCATCATACCGGATGGAAGATTATTCTGATGCCAGCTATGAATTCGAGGAATTTCAAAAATTATTTCCCGACCATCCATTGGTGTATCGAGCAGGTTTGTATGCGGGGAATTCGTATTTCCTCATTGGGAATTATCTCGCCAGCAGCAGACAATTTGCATTCGCACTGATTTCTGATAATGTGAAGGAACAACGAATAGCTCAAAACGCACTGGAAAACTTATTATGGGGGTATCTTCCACTGGAATTGTTCCCATCTCTGCTGGACCGTGTGGATAGATCGGTGGAAACTATTGTAGGTAAATTATGGTTGAGAAGATTACAATACAATGGAGAATATGCAAAAGCATTACGAGAAGGGCAAAAATTACTTCAGCGAGTGTATGAACCATCAGATAAGAAAAAAATTCAGGAAGAATTGGCTCGGATAGAAGAGTATTTGAAAGAACATCTAATTATCGCTATATTGGTGCCTCAAAGTGGAGATTATGCTCGCTATGGAAATGAGGTCTTGCGTGGAATAAATCTTGCCTTCTCACATTCTGCTCAAGATGTAGAACTAAAAGTAATAGATTCCGGCGGAGATCCATTGACCACTGCGAAAGCTATCGATGGACTATTGCAGGAGACCAATCCATTGTGCATAATCGGACCGATTACCAGCAACGAGACAGTGGCTGCTGGTGCTATCGCAGGCACTTATCGAGTGCCATTGATTACTCCGTCGGCATCAAGAGATGGTATCGCAGAACTTTCTCCTTATGTATTTCAGATGGTCGCCAGTCCGGTTAAGGCATCAAAATATTTAGCTTCGTTCGTTTGCGATACTATGGATACATTTGCCATACTCGCTCCCGACGATGAATTGGGACATTCCTGCGCTATGGCATTTGCCAGCGAAGTGTCAAAAAATCAGAACACATTGATTGGTGCTCA
>QNEG01000275.1 GCA_003645115.1 bacterium
CCCGATTATACTACCGATGTGCTTGTAATCGGTGGTGGTGGAGCTGGCAATTCCGCAGCATTGATGGCATACGAAAATGGCGCAGATGTTATTATTGCCACTAAACTTCGACTCGGCGATGCAAATACTATGATGGCTCAAGGCGGTATTCAAGCTGCGGTCACTCCTATCGATTCTCCCGCTATTCATTACCTCGATGTGCTCGGCGGTGGACATTTTAAAAATATCCCAGAATTAGTGGAAGGATTAGTAAATGATGCACCATATGTAATCGAATGGTTGGAACAATTGGGTGTGATGTTCGATAAAGACCCCGATGGAAAGATGTGGGTTCAACACGGCGGTGGCACCAGCAGAATGAGGATGCATTCCTGTAGAGATTATTCCGGTGCGGGAATTATGCGAGTCCTTCGCGATGAAGTCAGAAATCATCCCGACAAAATTCACGAGCTGGAATTCTCACCAGCGGTAGAATTAATACTGAACGAACGAAGAGAATGTATTGGCGCATTATTATTCAATATGGAAACCGAAGAATACCTGACAGTATATGCGAAGTCGGTAGTTCTTGCCACTGGTGGATTTGGACGGTTGCATATTCAGAAATTTCCTACTACAAATCATTATGGTGCTACCGGTGATGGTCTGGTTATGGGTTATCGTGCGGGAATTCCCATTATGTTTTTAGGCGCTGTCCAATATCATCCTACCGGTGCGATGTTCCCAGAACAGATTGTGGGTCTATTGATTACTGAAAAAGTTCGTGGTTCCGGCGCCGATGTAGTAAATGCAAAGGGCGAGAAGTTCGTGTTCCCGCTGGAACCCAGAGATGTAGAATCATCCGCCATTATCCGAGAATGCACACCAACCGAACAAGGCGGAAAAGGAAATGGAGTCAGGACTCCTACCGGAAATTATGGTGTATGGCTGGATTCTCCCCTTATCGATGTCCTGTATGGCGAGGGAACTATACAACGAAAACTTCCCGCTATGGTCAGAATGTTCGAACGGTTCGGAATCGATATGACAAAAGAACCTATTTTGGTTTATCCTACCTTGCATTATCAAAATGGTGGATTGAAAATCAATGCCGATGGTTCCACCGATATTCCAGGTCTGTTCGCTGGTGGCGAGGTCTCCGGTGGTGTCCACGGAACCAATAGACTTATGGGAAATTCATTGCTTGATGTAGTAGTCTATGGCAGACGAAGTGGAATATCAGCCGCAATTTATGCACAAAATAGTTTCAAGGAATTCGGGAAAGCAACACTACAACACATTATGCAATATGAAAATGAACTCGACCAGGCCGGAATTCCAGCGGAGAAAGTCAGTCCGGTTATATTGCCAAACTATATTCCGGATGAGATTCGGAATAAGCAATTGACTGCTCACTGGGAAGGAAATTTACTTTAGTTATCCACAACTTGCTGACAGTGTTGATAACTTTTTTACTCGATGTTGATAAATTCTACCACATCTATATTATGCAATACGGAGGATACTTATGCCAAAGTTTCTAATAACTTTATTCATTTTTATGATATCCACGATTATATTTTCACAATCCGATATACCGGCTGAAAAGGATGACCCATACTCTGGAGAATGCGGATACTGGACTATTTTCTCCAATGACCAGACTATAGGGGTTACCGGCTATTCACTTCGGGAAGACCCCGAAGGATGGAAATCATCCGGATGGACTATGTTAAAAGTAAAATACGGCGGAAAAGAAAAATTGCTTCACCTAAAATATTCCGCAGTGCTGGACTCGATGTTCAGATTGAAAACTTATAAACTTCGGCTGGAGGATTCCATTCAAATAGAATGCACCTGGAAACAGGGAACAATAAAGATAGTATCGGGGAAAGCGATAAAAAATGAATCGGTAGAAACTGCTCACACTGGATTTCAAGCGAAAGAATCCGTAAAGCTATCGGAAAAACCAGTCTCTGAAAAGCAATCCCCGAATAAGCAAACTACGACTACACTTTCCGCTGATACTCCACCATATATTATGGATGTGAACCTATTCCCGCATCTTGCAATAATGATGAAACAAATCGACCTGAAATCCGCCGAGATTACATATCTTCCAATCCTAATTCCTCAATTGCATAAGTCCACGCAACTTCAGGTCGCTGTCGGTCATAAAGAAAAATTATTTGATAAACCAGCATATAAAATTTCATTTTCTGGGGAGGGCATATTTGGTTCTGCATGGGTCGATTCCACATCCTCGATTATCAGAAGAATAGAATATCCTCGTGAAGAATTGGTCCTTCAATTTTCACAGCAGTGTCCGGATACATCGGTAATCGCCGCTAAGGATATAGAAATTAAAAGACCGGAAAGCAAGATAAAATCTGAGGGAGTAATTGAAAATGCCTTGCGAGTAGAGGAATTAAAAGCGAATATTCAAATAGAACTATCGGGAGATATTCTGACCCAGCGTCCCTGGCAAAAATTTAAGGGAGAATATAAGGATAACATCTTAAAGGGCAAAATTTCCATCACTGTGGATGAATATAATGGAAACAAATGTATCGATTTCGAAGGATTGAAACAATTACCCGAAGATTTAGTCTCTTATGTCGGTCCCGATGAAAATATTCCAGTGGAGGATGATTATGTAAAGGGAATATTGGAGCGATTTTGCACCGAAGATGTCTGGAAATATGTCGTCCAAGCTAATCGCTGGGTAGCGGATAATATCAAACACAAGGCTGGTCAAAGCGATGGCAAAGTAGCGGGAGCGACTCGATTGGGCGACCCATTGGCGAGAGCGCGTTTACTCACCGCAATATTGCGCAATAAAGGTATCCCCACTAAAGTAGTAGGTGGAATCTATTATTTCGGCGCAATATGGGTTCCTCATTACTGGATCGAAGTCTGGCTGGGGAAAAAAGTCGGATGGAGACCTATCGACCCTTCCACAGGCGAGGATAAAAACTTCTCCGCCGTTCATATCACATTATTTGAAAATCAAGGAGAAATTATCACTGGAGAAATCGCAATAACGAAAGCGAAGTAAGGGTATAGTGTGCCAAAATCCCTACCGTAAAAAACGCCACACACACATTCAATTGGACACCGGATGAAACAATCCCATCGGGTATATACTTAATAAAAGCTATTATTGGCGAGAGGGCAATAACCAGACACGCCGTGCTGGTGAGATAGCCCTCACCTTCTGCCCCTCACTTAAAGATAGATGGAAGAAAAAGGCAGAATGGAGTCCAAAATCACCCAAGATAAAGGCGTTTTAACCCAAACAGATATGTAGAGTCGAATCATCATTCGACCCTACTGCAAATAGTCGCAGTTTCTATATTCAATCATAGCGGGAACTGCTATTATTTGATACAATTTGCGTAAAGCAGACAAGAAATATTATAATTATTCTTGACTTTAATCTCCTTAATTAATA
>QNEG01000276.1 GCA_003645115.1 bacterium
CAATAATTCCATAATCGAATGTTATATAATAACAATATATGGCATCATCCATTGCAATCAATGAGTTCTTCCTATGATGTAATCAGCTAAGCTGTGGAAGAATCGGTTTTCTCTATCCTTGGGCAATGAATTTTTGGCTTTTTTAATCAAATCCTTCGCAATTTCCTTCGCCTTTTTCATTCCTACAGCTTTTGGATATGTAGCTTTATCCAATTCCAGATCCGAGCCGATATCTTTTCCCAATTTTTTCTGGTCGCCCAGTGTATCCAATATATCATCGATAATTTGGAATGCCAGCCCCACATTTTGAGCATAATTAGTGATAGCTTTTGACATTTTTTCATCGGCGCCAGCTAAAATAGCACCGACTCTCGCCGATGCGACAAACAGTGCCGAGGTCTTACGGGAATGGATGAATTCAACTGTCCGTTCGTCGATATCTTTTCCCTCCATCTCTATATCCACTACCTGTCCACCTACCAGACCATCGGTTCCGATAGCTCTCGCTACTTCCTGGATGATTTCGATGTTTCCGGATTTTGCCAGTATCTCGAATGCCAATGCACAAAGAGCATCGCCTGCCAAAATAGCGATTGCCTCGCCAAACACTCGATGACAGGTGGGTTTATTCCTGCGAATGGTATCATTATCCATAGCTGGAAGGTCATCGTGGATTAGCGAATAAGTGTGTATCATTTCGATAGCGCAGGCTGGCGGGAATATTATATCGCCCTCACCGCTTGCCCATTGGAATACTTTAATAGCCATAATCGGGCGAATCCTTTTGCCACCGTTAAACACAGAATACCTCATCGCCTTGTGAATGGTGGTTGGAGCTACTTCCTCGCCAGGAATAAGTTTATCCAGCCAATCGATAATAATCGGTTTATATTTTTCGATAGTATGTGTTAATAATTTATCCATAGTAAAACAATCCGTCCCGGTAAAACCTCACCCAAAATAGACAGGGAAATACCAGGACGGAATAAAGCAACTCGAACAACTTTAATCGGTTAAGGTATCAACTTCAATAGCATTCCTCGCTCACCGCAAATCCATATATTAGAGTAATCGAGCATATCGATAGCCAGTAAATTGTTTTCAGTTATTCCCGCCATTTGTCGATACCAGGTCTCGCCACCATCTACAGTATGAAGTATATAACCAAAATTACCCACAATCCATCCGGATTCTGAATCACGAAATACTATATCTCTGAATTGTGCGAAAATAATTCCCTCCACAGGTGCGATATCCCAACTGTTTCCGCCATCGGTGGTTTTCATAATAGTATATGTGCCGCAAATCCAGCCATAATCGGGATTATGGAAATATACACCAGTTAGTGCGCTATTGGTGCCGGAATTCAATTGTTCCCAGCTATTGCCGCCATCGGTGGTTTTCACTATAGTTCCGCCATCGCCGACTATCCATCCCAGTTCGGCATCGAGAAAATGTAAATCTAAAATATCAGCATTCACGCCAATATCACTTCCTGCCCAGGAATTGCCGCCATCCTCACTTTTAAGGAAAATACTATTACCTTCTTCATCCAACCCGATTGCATATACAGTGTATTCATCAATATACTGGACTTTATTCAAATGGTCTATTTCCTCGGGATAATCTATATTTTCCTCATCCAGAATATTCCAGGATTCACCGCCATCGACAGAAAATAGAATTATGCCATCCGAACCCACTGCGATACCATTGTTCTCATCGCAAAAATCTACACCGGAGATGGTGATATTTCTGTCCGTATCGATAGGTTTTTGAAACATATTAGCGCCAGCATCGTAAGTCTTGAAAATAGCGGTTTGTTTTCCCACCAGTATTCCATTATAAGTGTCCAAAAATTCGAGGTCATAGAATGGGATTACCGAACCATAACTGATACCTTTCCAGCTGGAAAGTCCTGTTCCCAATCGAGCCACACCGTCGGCGCGAGTTAAGTCATTTCCTACCACCAGAGTATAATTTCCATCGGAATCGAAAGTCACACACTCGATATCACCATATATATTGAGTGCATTGGTGACCTGCCAGGATTCTCCAGCATCGGTGGAAATAGACACCATACCGTCATTACCGACAACAATTCCCAAATTGCCGTTTATCTCTATATCGGATAGCACATAAAGTGAAGCAGTATCAGAATGAATTCCTGAAGCTACCATAGTCCATTCACCTTCTCCAGTCCGGTATGATATCGAACTGGTATCGCCGCATATAAAGTAAGTTCCCTCGTCGGTTGATGTGATGTCATATACATTAAAACCGACATCCATAGTTTCTGGTTCCCAGGTTTCTCCGCCATCGGTGGTAATAAATCCTATAGGTCCGGATGATACTGCAAAACCATTATTCTGGTCGATGAATTGGAATGACATAAGTCCATAAGAAGTTTCATCCAGGTATGTAATAGGAATAATATTCCAGGTTTCGCCATAATCGGTGGATTTGATAAAATAATTACCAGCGATAGCACAGAAAATTCCATCGCCCAAATAATCCACTTTTTTGATACGAGTCTCGCCGATTTGTTCTTGAGAAAGCATAAGCGACCAGGATTGACCGCCATCTCCGGTTCGATATAAGCACATATCTCCACCCAGGACACCAACTTGTTCATCGGCGAAAGCGATAGAGCGTATAGAATATCCGCTATCCGCCATAGAACCTACAGAATCGGTTTCCCAAGTATATCCGCCATCATCAGAAATAGCGATAAATCCTTTATCTCCACCCAGTATTATAAAATCGTCGCCGGAGATAAGTTCACCGGTGTAAAGTGTTGGCATAATGGATTGTGCATTATGAACTACTTCCCAACTGGTAGCATCGGTGGGAATTTCTTTTTCCTCCTCGCCGGGTTTTTCACAACCATAAAAAACCAGCAAAAATACGATAAAGCCTACTAACCATATCCTGCGCATATTGCCTCCTTGTTTTATTAATTCCATCTATTATAACAAATATCTAATTTATTTCATCTATTCGCAAGAAATTTTTGGATAATAATATTATTCTTGAAAAAAAAGTGATTATGGGTATTTTAGTTAAGGGACAATGAGAGAGAAAAATGGTTCTGAGAAGAAAGACAGAAAAGGCAGTCAGCCAACTAATCTGGTTGGGTTTTTTTATACTACCCATAATTGGTTTTTCCATTAGTTGGTGGCTCAGATTCAAGTCCGGAATATTTGAAGTAATCGATTTTCAGCCGTATTCTGAATATAAAATACCCATTCTAATCGTGGCACTATTCTGGGCATTCGTATATGGAGCAAGAAAGGTGCAGAAACCAGATTTATCGGTAGGAGCAGGTAAAGAATTTACAAATATCGCGTGGAGTTCGGTGATAGCGATGATTTTTCCTATGGCACTCTCATTTGCATATCGAGGTTATTTCTATTCGAGATTAGTA
>QNEG01000277.1 GCA_003645115.1 bacterium
GCACTACGACCTGGCATGGACTTCGGATATGGAAAATGTATCCGCAAAACCAAAACATTATCTCTCGCTGGGATTGGAATTCTAACAATATAACCTGAACTAATGTTGTTCTTGTAATTTTTTCTTATCTATTTATTTTTAATATGATGATTTCGAAGGAATACATAGAGTCGGTAGTGCAGGATGAACTGAATTGCGATATTGGAACCGGAGATATCACCAGTCTTTCTGTGCTGCCGGAAAATTGTCGCGCCGAGGGTGTTATTATCGCAAACCAATCTGGAGTGATTTGTGGAATAGAATTTGTGAAAACTGCATTCTTAACTCTGGATGAATTCGCAGAATTTCGTGTTCTGGTCGGTGATGGTGAGCGAGTAAAATCGAAAGATGCGGTATTCCAGATAAGCGGTGATGCGATAGCAATTCTTTCTGCAGAACGAACCGCACTGAATTTCCTGTGCCATCTTTCTGGTATCGCTACTATTACTGGTCAAATTGTGGATAAAGTTTCCGATTATAACACTGTAATTCTGGATACCCGCAAGACCACTCCAGGATTGCGATTGGCAGAAAAATATGCAGTCGAATGCGGTGGTGGGCAAAATCATAGGTTTGGACTGTATGATATGATATTGATAAAGGATAATCATATCTCCGCAGGGGGAGGAATTTCCATAGTGTTAGAAAAATTATATAGAAAGGGGAAGCCACCTATCCCGGTGGAAATAGAAATTACTCGACTGGAACAGTTGAAACTGGCATTAGAATATCCACTGGATAGAATAATGCTGGACAATTTCACTGTAGAACAAGTGAATCAGGCAATCCGCATACGGAAAGAAATGAACAAATCCACACCATTCGAATGCAGTGGTGGAATATCTGCAGAAAATGTTTCACAATACGCAAAAACCGGTGTAGAATATATCTCTATGGGTATGTTGACTCATTCTGCACCACAACTCGATTTATCACTCGAAGTGGAATTAAATTTGCCATAATTTTATCTATATATGGATAAAAAAACGAGGAGAACATAATGGAAAGAGAAGAACTAATAAAAGAAATAGTGGATGCAGTTTGTTCCGAATTAGGGAAGACAAAATGTGTGGACGGTGGGATTTGTATTCTATGCGGCGAATGTATTCAAAAAAATCCTGCGGGGACAGAAGCGATACTAAATGCTGGCGCCACCAGAATTGCATCGTCGCCAGGTTCGGTGCCATCGAATAAGGAGATAGCGAAATTTATCGACCATACTTTGCTAAAACCGGATGCCACCGAGGACGATATCAGGAAGCTTTGTGCCGA
Source organism: bacterium (assembly GCA_003645115.1). GTDB lineage: Bacteria > UBP14 > UBA6098 > B30-G16 > B30-G16 > B30-G16. The sequence goes on from QNEG01000277.1 coordinate 1,312, forward strand.
GGCTATCCAATACGGTTTCGCATCGGTTTGTGTTAATCCATACTGGGTCGCACTTTGCGCCGAATTATTGAAAGATAGTTCGACAAAAGTCTGCACAGTAATAGGATTCCCGCTGGGAACTACCACTACCGAGACCAAAGTATTCGAGGCGAAACAAGCCAAAAAAGATGGTGCGGAAGAATTCGATATGGTAATCAATATCGGTGCGCTGAAATCCGGCGATTACCGTGCGGTATATGATGATATAAAATCTGTGGTGGAATCCGTCTCACCTAATATTGTGAAAGTGATAATCGAAACGGCACTATTGACCGATGAAGAAAAAGTGGAGGCTTGTGCTATTTCTCGCGAGGCTGGAGCAAATTTTGTCAAGACATCTACCGGGTTTTCCGGTGGTGGAGCTACTGTCGCCGATGTCCAATTGATGAAATCAGTAGTGGGCAGTGAATTGGAGGTTAAGGCTTCCGGCGGAGTTCGAGACTACGAAACCGCAATGGAGATGATTAAAGCAGGGGCATCGCGAATCGGCGCATCCGCAGGTATCGCTATAATCACTGGCGAACAAGAAACGATACGAGATTATTGATTTCAATCGGTTGCCAATCGCAACGGTTCCATAAGCCGCCATGGTTCACTATCCATGCGCTATCTGGGAAACTGCCTACGCCCAGTGTCGCCATGCCGAAAAGGTTCCGGTTGAAATCTCCGCAAGGACGGTCGGGGTAGATAATCAGGTCGTCTGCGGAAACTATGGCAATCGCCATACATAGCATACCATATAATGTTATTCTTTTCATTTTCATTTCCTCCTATTAGCCAAGGACTACAATTTTCTTCACGATTTTGGAATTGTGAACAGTTCCCCAGAGGAAATAGATGCCGGGCGAGAGTTCCGATGTATTGATAGTTCTGTCAGGAAGCTCAATTTTCCTACCCGATATGTCAAATAGATGCGGGGATTCTATTCTCCTATCCAGAGTCAGTTTTGCGCCCTGCAGAATTGGGTTTGGGAAAATGCGATATTCCTCTCCGTTGCGATGTGGCGAATCAAGGTAGCCAATTTGACAGAAAATAGTGTCGTGCTTGATGATGTATAGTGCACAATGTGAATCATCTACTTTGCCAATTGCTAAAACATATAGCGAATCGTTTATACATGCAACTTCAACATCTCCCCATAAATCGAACGCGCGATAATATCCGATTTCCGAAAATAAGGTATCCATTGCGACAATATAATCTGGAATGGATGACCTTGTATAACACCAATATTGTCCAGATAAATCTATATAGGCTATTCCTCCCATCCCACCACCTTCTGTGCAAAGTGTTGTGTCATCTGTTGTTGATTTTATGGTTACAAGAGGATTTCCATCTCCATCTGACCAGCCAACATATGCAGTCATACCAACAGCATCAATGCTTGATGTCTGACTATAATCTCCGAAGTCGCGCCAATTGACGAATGCAGGACTTTCGGGGTCGGCGATATTGTAGCACCAATATTCGCCAACATCGACAGGATAACCGCCATAATCATCAACTCGGTAGCCGGCTATATGAAGAAAAGTGTCGGAAAGAGAAATTCTTTCACCACCACATAATTCTCCAGGTGCCCAATCCTCAATGATTATATCTGGGGATGTTGGATCCGAAATATCAATAATATCTATACCAGTTAGAACTACAAGTTGCTCAGTAATTGAAATTTCAACTATTCCATGTAGAGACTGAATTGTATCAAGAACAACAGGTAATTGAGGATTTGCGATATTAACTATTTTAAGACCACCATCTCCACCAGTTGCTGCCAGAAGCGTATCATCAACATCAAGATTCAACCACCCATAGCCACCTGAGAATCGAGTAATAACAGTCGGGTTTGTTGGGTCAGCGATATTCAAGATATATAGCGTATCACTTCCCGCAATGAATGCAAAAGTGTCTTGCACTGCAAGAGCATGGAATGGCGAGCCCGGTAACATTGCAGGCGCTTCCCATTCGCCTACAAGACGCATATTCAGGCTGTCAGCCTGCCCGAACACCCCACCCACCAACACAGCGAACAGAACAAAACAAATGATTCGGGTTAACATTTTTATACCTCCTATATAA
>QNEG01000278.1 GCA_003645115.1 bacterium
GCAGGATACCGTATTTGTTTCCAATTCTTCTATCGACTCTGCCGGGCATTACTATATCGATTATTCTACTGTAGTTATAAGAGATACTATTTTGGTATCAGTTGATTCCGGACAAGTTCTTGAAATAGGTCCCGGAACTACATTATTGTTTGATACCGATGTATTTGTTTGTGAAGATGGAAGAATAAAAATTGCCGGCACCAGTGATGACTCGGTCAAAATAATCACTATATATGGTGGTGCTATATACTTATGGCATTCAAGAAGTGACAATATAATTGAATACACTAATATTACATATTATTATGGGGGTGGTAGAATAGGAATGGAGTTTAGTAATTTATCCTTTTCTCATAACACCTGTTTTGTGGAAGGAGGTATGTCTTTTTTATTATACACGAATAACATTCTTGAAATAAATAATAGTAAATTTTTAGGGAAATCGGTGCCTATTTGGGGCACTCCAATGTATCCTGCTTTTATTGGAGGGCATTGTGCGGAGTCCAAGTTGGTAATACATAATACAGAAATCGATAGTTTCGCATCCGCTATACCAGTTGGATTTTCTTCAAATGTTACCGTTACAAATACTGTTATTCATAATTGTGGAACTGGTATTATTGTGGAAGGAGGAGATACCGCGTCCTTATATGTAAATAATTGCAATATATATGACAATATAAAAGGAATTAAGATTCTTGCGCTATATTCCGATTCTGATACTGCAACAATCAATTACTGTAATTTTTGGGGAAATGATACAGATGCAGTGAATTACAATCTCGATTCTGATTCTATTAATATGGAATACAATTGGTGGGGAGAAAATCCTCCCGATACCACTCAGATAATCGGTAATATCGATTATATACCCTGGTTATCCGACTCTATCGAACAAATTCAGGATAGCAAACTGGAGAACAAAAATAATCCCATCATTTTCCCAAATCCAGCTGTTGAATATGTTAATGTTAGCCTCCCTGATAATTACGATTTTTTGGTTGGCGTAATTGATATACTTGGCAAAAGAGTATTATCAAAAAGGTCTAATGGAGAACCGATTCAAATTTCGGGAAATAATCTTTCTTCGGGAGTTTATTATTTCCACATATACGATTTATTCCATAGCAAATCGTATAGTAAAAAAGTTATATTCTTTTAAAAAGGAGAATAAGATGAGAAAAACGATCTTGTTTGATTTAGTTTTCATCCTCTTTACAATCGCCCTTGGGCAAGAAGAAGAATTAGTATTTAATAGGATATGGCCACCAGAATACGACCCAAGCCCTAAGTTAGCCGTGTATATTGAGAACACACTGTGGGACACTCCTACAGATTTAGAACTAAAATTACAAGAGTGGGCTGATTATATTTCTTCTGATGAAGACTATCAAGTTATTGTGTATTCGGTCGATGTTCCTGATTTAGGGGAAATTGGAGATAAAGATGATTATAATAACGAATTATCAAATCAATTAAGAGTACATATTAAAACAATATACTACTCCTATTCTCCACCGAGCCTGGAGGGAGTTCTTTTTGTGGGTAGAATTCCAACGCCGATTATTGATGAAAAACCTAGGGTGAGCTATCCAGGTGATGGTTTTCTACCTGATAAAACGACAACAGCTTGGTTTTTTATGGATTTAGATGCATATTGGTATAACCTCGACGAAGATGATTCGTATGAGACATTTCTCCCTATGGAGATGGACGAGTTTTTAGCATACGAGTCTATTGAGGATTTTAATCCTCGCTCTCCAGAACACTACGACCCCACAATATGTGAAAAGCTATTGCCGGAAATATATGTATCCCGATTACCATATTTACCACATTACAATGAAGTCATAAATGCAGTGATGCTGGCAAAGTTTTTCGATGCTTCATTAAGTTATCATAGAGGTGAAATAAATTATCCCGATGGTATATTGCTTTATGCAGATGAAACACTGGAATCACAGACAGAATTTATCAATATCGACGATTTAAAAGACCAATGTTTTAGTAAAAAATTTGAGTCAGGAAATATTGACAAAGCGACATATTTGTCTTTTCTAAAAATGGGTGGACAATTAGGTTGTCATCTGGGGCACGGAAACCTAACATTATCAACATCCAGGACAAAAATATATTTCAAAGCAGGTTGTTTAAATGGGTTGGATCCATATAAATATAGCCTTGTTTCTCCTGATACTTTTTCAGAGAGTAATACACCTATTTTAGTAAATTGGTTTACTACTTGCCATGGAGGAAAATTCACATATTGCGACTACTATCCTTTTGACCGGTGTCCAAGAGCATCATCACCAGCAGTAAATATATGTTACACTCGGTTATACTCAAATTCAATAAATTCACTTGCATCGATTGGTTATTTTTCAACATCTTGGGGACGGATACCAGATTATATGTACCCGCTAGATAATACTTTTAAAAATTTTACAGAAAGCTTTTTTTTAGAACTAAATTCTGCAGGAAACGCATTTAAAGAAGCATTTGAATTATTTTTTACAGAAAGAGAACATGAGTCTTATTCGAATGTATTAGATGAATTGTCTTATAATTATTATATTATCCTAGGGAGAGATGATAGGTTCGATGCTTTATACAATCACTTTAATACATATGAGTATCGTCGCTTTTTTCCTCAAGAACTTGTAGCACCAAAACTTGACCTAATTCTTTTTGGAGACCCTACTATTAAATATAGAAATATTAAGCCAGTAGAAGACCAGATATTTTTTGCAAAATACTATAGTGACTCTGATGGAGAACCTAATGGAATGGATATATATCGCACAAGTGTTCATGACATTGATATTTATGGAGGAGATACTACTCAGGAAGTTCGTGTTGTTACATCTGTTCCCTCTACCCCTTCTCCAGGTGAGATGAGATTATTCAAATCTGATACATGGTCATATAAATCAGAAGATTGGACTCTAATAGATATACATAGAGACGAAGTATTAAATCATAATTATGATTATAATATATGGTATGACCCAGATATGGATACTGAGCATTATCTCAAACTCGAAGTCGATTATGGTGATGGAAATACTTTTACCACAGGTCGTATTCTCAACAATGGAAATCGATACGAAATTAAACCAGGATGGAATATGATTTCCCTCCCGGTTAGTGCGCCATGTTCAGAAATTATTGAACTTATTCCCACAATTCGTGAAGGAATACCACCACATGTCATTATAAATCAAAAGAAATATTTCAGTGAGGAATTTGAAGAATTTATTGATATAGGAGATGAAATGTCCGTTTCTGATATTGGGGGGAGGGGATTATAACAAACATATCCGCTGAGTATTTAATGTATTTTACTTTATTTAATGCACCACTATTGAAATATTCAAGAAATGTAGAATATGGTTGGAATCTAATAAGTTCGATTAGTGA
>QNEG01000279.1 GCA_003645115.1 bacterium
CAAATGTTGTCTATTGAATTCCGGCGCAAATGCCTGAAGTAATAAGTAATAATTATATTGCTGGAAAGCTTTCTTTCTTTTATTTTGCGCCACTTCATCAGCAGCGAAAATAGCATCGGCACTATCGCCATAATTACCCTCGGCGATAGCATTCCGGAAAAACCAATAAAGCACCGGAATTCCCTTTGTAAAATCTCGATTGGCAAACAATGCGAGTCGATTAGTTATTTCACCGTAAGGTTGTTCGGGTTTCGGCAATGGCTCGGTTAATTTCAGTGCCCATTCTCTCGCCGCAGGATGAATAGTAAATCTCCAAGGCAATCTATCGGGATGTTCTAACAAATCCACCAGACTGGATTCGGCAAAAAAAGATGATATTGCGCCACTATCTCCGAGCATTTCATATATTATTTCCAGCGATGGTCTATGGCACACAAGTAATATTCCCAATAGTTTTTTCAATGATGGATTTCTCCGAAGTATTTGTTTTGCATCCACCGCACCGATTGCATAATCCAAGGAGGATGAATTATATTGGCTGACAATTTTTTCCTGTCGTTTGCGATTATCGATACCCAACGAATAAAAATATGCTCTTCTTTCCAGTAATGGCAATGGTTCCAGGGGGATAGTTTCCACCGGATGCCCGCTTGTTGGACAAGGTTGTTTCGATGCTACCACTAACAAAGTCAAACTGGAATGTAGTTTCAATCGTAATGCATTGTTATATAATTGTGGGATTCTATCGGCATCATCTACCAGCAGGACAAATGTCCTAAATCGCAATGTCCTGATACCTGCGTCGATATCCATTCCCAGCAGGTCGGGAAGATACCATGAAAGCTCGGTCGGGGACATAGATAGGAACCGTTTTCCCCATCCGCTTCCCCATAATTGCCGCAATTTTTCCACCCCGCGTTCGATGAGTATTCTTCGCAGTTCATCCTCGCCTTTTCGAGTCTCCAATGATGATAAATATTTATAAGCAGATGCGTAAGTAGCAAATCTATCAAAATTTTCTCCTTTTAAATTGGCAATCCTTCCCAGTGTAAATTCGGTGAGTCTCAGGTTCATTTTCCATCGATTTATCAATCTGGACATCAAAGCATCGGCGGAGCTATCGATTTGAGCCATAGCGGGATTGGAGAACCGCAACAGCACCGATGGCGCCTCGATAGAATTCCGCAATTGCCATCTCAATCTCTGCAGGAACCAACTCTTTCCTACTCCATCACCACCGATAACTTGTATAATAGGAAGGACTACACCTCGGTCGGTGCTTTCGATTGTCCGTTTTACTATATTCAGTTGCTCGTTCCTGCCTACAAATCGAGATATCCAACCCGGTTCGGGATATGCTATTTCCGGAAATGCCATAATACTCCTAATTACTCTTATTATTCGGGCTATTTCATAATTTCAATATCAGTTATTCTGGTCCAATATCTGTGTTAAATTTAAGTTAAATCCTAATCAAACGAAAGGGATTTAACATTTTTTTATTCAGTCGAATTCCCATAGGAAACAGCGAGATATAGATTCATTGTATGGTTGAGCGAAAGTGATGCTATCCAGTATATCGATACCTGCTCCCATATCGTCGGAATATTTGAATCTCATCTCGAATGCTTCCATATCGGAAACTTGATTATCGCGGTCTCCATCCAGCATTTCACCATCCAGATTAGAATAGATATATGGACCTATCCTCAATATATACAATTTATCCATTTCCAGCGGATAGTCGAAATTTAGCACTGCCAATGCCACATCGTCATAATAGGCGACATTAAAAAATTGAGCCATATTATTTTCATCATATACGGTAATATTTCCCTCGCCGAAAATCAAATGTGATGTATTGGCACCCTCGGAAAAATAAATTCCGATAGAATAAACTTCAGCGGGGGAATAACTATAATTTCTCAGAACATCCACATAATATACCTGGAATATATCACCGGTGGTAAATTCCTGATAAATTGGGTCCATCTGTTTCCCGGAGACATCACTGATTCCCTCGTTTATTTCGAATCTGTATTGGGTAGATTCGTTTAATGGATTGTCTGGTATGAGGATTATTCTATCATTCGAATAATATATGGTTCCAGGAACTTGTGTTTCCGAAGGCAATCGAAGTAATTTTACCGTCTGGGAATCGACGCCCTCCAGAGGTGGACGAGCGACGCTGACAGAGAGTATCAAGTGTAAATTTCTTCGGACATTAGATACGCCGAAATTTAAGCATTTTGCTACCGGTTGGTGTTCCTCGGGACCACAACCGATAAACAACACGATAATAATGGAAAATAATATGAAGTTTTTTATTTTGAAAATAACGATATTCATAAAACAATGTCCACTTTCCTTCCGCAGTTTGAACATTTTGCATCCGTTGTGATTCCTGGTTTCGTGGCGGAAAAACCGTGTCTTTTCACTAGAACATTACCACATTTTGGGCAACGGGTGTCGGTTGCACCTCGTATGGGTAAATTTCCAATATATACATAGGATAATTTCTGCTTTGCGATTTGGTAAGCTTTCATAAGAATTTCTGGAGATGTAGGCGGAACATCGAATTGATATGACGGATAGTATCGCGAGAAATGTAGTGGTATATCTGGATTAACTTCGGCTATAAAGTCCACCAGTCGATGAATTTCTTTTTCCATATCGTTTATAGTGGGGATAATCAAATATGTAATCTCCACTAATTTATATTTGGCTGCGATTTTAATAGTTTCTAATACTGGTTCCAATTTTCCGCCGATATGTTTTTTATATACCTCAGGATTCATCGATTTTAGGTCTATATTAAAGGCATCGATATATGGCAATATTTTTTCTAATGGTTCGGGATTTATATATCCATTGGTCACCGCAACCATAGATAAATTTCTGGAGTGTCCCTGTTTTGCCACATCGATTATATATTCATACCATATTAATGGTTCGGAATATGTAAAAGCGATTCCATTAGCTCGTTCTCCCAATGCAATAGTAATAAGAACATCCGGATCTATATGTTGAGTATTTACTTTGGATTGAGAAATTTCCCAGTTCTGGCACCATTTACAACAGAGATTGCAGCCGTTGGGCGCTACAGAAAGTATATAACTTCCCGGTTTAAAATGAAACAGCGGTTTTTTTTCGATAGGGTCCATAGCGAGACTGGTGGTTTCAGCATAACCGGTGGCGTAAAGTTTGCCATCGATATTCCCTCGAATCCGGCATATTCCAGAATCATTGGGTTTTATCCTGCAATTGTGCGGACATAATTTACATTGGACCATATTATTTTCTAAACTCTCCCAGAACATAGCTTCCACAGGCATCGACATCACCCCCATATATAACGATTTAATTATACAGGTGCAAATATATTTAAGGAAATGAATGTTGTCAATAACTA
>QNEG01000280.1 GCA_003645115.1 bacterium
ATGATAATTCTGAGCGTCTCCTGCGATATGCTAAATTGCTAACCAATCTGATAAATCGTGAAATTCCCGTGCCCAATGTGTATGCAGTCGATGAATCTGCGGGAATTATGCTAATGGAGGATGTAGGTTCACTATCCATATATAATTGGTATCGTGCTACTAACGATCCAGAGCCTCATTTGCGAGCTGTATCTGTCCTGACTAAAATTCACCAATTAGGCGATGTCCCCGGTCGCGTGGAAGTAGAATTCGATTTACCTGATTTACTTTTTGAAACCAATTATTTTACCAGACATTTTCTAATCGGATATTGTAATTTCCCCGAGAGTATCCAGGACGCATTGTCCAGCGAATTTTATCGATTGGCGAAAATAGTTTCATTGTCTCCGAAAGGGTTGATGCATCGCGATTTTCAATCCCAGAATATTTTTATAGTTCCCGGTGCTGTTCGAGTGGTAGATTTTCAGGGTGCTCGAAGAGGTTTCATCGGCTACGACCTGGCATCACTGGTGGAAGACCCATATTTGAATTTACCTGAATCTATCGGTAAGATAATTATTTCACATTATTTAACAAAATCTGAATTATCTTTGGATGAGAAGAAAAAACTGCTCGATTTATATCCATTTATCGCTATTCAAAGATTACTTCAAGCCACCGCAGCTTATGCTTATCTTTCTCGAGTAGAGGGCAAGTGGCAATTCGAAAGATTTATTATCCCAGCATCAGAAAGAATATTAAAATTACTTGCCAAAAGAAATTTTTTCCCTACTTTGAATAATGTATTGGAAGAAGTTCTTTTTAGGGCGAAATTTGAAATGCAATCACGATATCCAACTCAAACAAGGAGGTTTGTATGAGAACCAGATGGTGGTTGTCCGTTCTATTTGTGGGGTTATTGGTGTTTTCTATGCTATTTGTGGGATGTGGAAAAGATGACGACGAAGAAGTTCCAGAACAACCCGAACTGCCACCTACAGGTATATTCAACAGCGTAGATTTCAGCTTGTTCCTCAATCCAGATTCGATATTCAATCCTGCAATAAAATCATTAGACAGATGTGCACATTTCGATACTGCTTGCTTTATTGTCGGAGTCTCCTGTGTGGTAATCGAAGCTGCGTTTTTCTGGCCTAAGATTGCTTTCGCTCTGGCGATGACTCAAGAACCTACTTATGAGGGTGACCTTACCTGGAGATGGACTCTTGGACACGAAGATAATAATATCAGCCTATATGCTATCTTGACTTCCAGTCACGACAGCGTAGATTGGGAAATGAGAGTTACTAATGCTGAAGTATCCAACTTCCTATGGTATTCTGGTCGATGCAATTTCGCCGCCACAGGTGGATGGTGGGAATTCAATGACAAAGATACATTAAATGAAGAATTCCCTGTCCTGTGGGTTGGCTGGGAAAGAAATCCCACCGATACCACCGGTTCACTCACTATAGCTAATATAAACGAAAGTGATACCGAGGGCTATGGAGATACTATTTCATACTGGCGAGATGGATTAATCTCCAATGCAATATTGAATATTCACGGCGGAGACCGTCCTGGAATATGGACGATTATTTGGCATTCTACAGAGCACTGGGGAACTATTTTTTATCCCGAAGGCGAACAATTCTGTTGGGATGACAGTGCGCAATGTATAGAATGCGATTCGCTCGATTTACCACCAATGTAATCCATTTTCCCGGTTGATTTTTTATCAAGGTGACTTCATATTATCTTATGAGGTCACCTTTTTTATTTGGAAAGGAGAGATGATGTCACAATGGCAGGAAATACCTTCCTATCCCACTTGCTTTGTCTGCGGAGACAAAAACCCAATCGGATTGAAAATGAAATTCAGAGCGAAGGGGAAAATGGTTCGAGCAGAATTTATCGCAAAACCCGAACACTGCGGATATCAGGGAATTGTCCATGGTGGAATAATCAGCGCTATACTGGACGAAGGTATGGGATGGACAGGATGGCTTCAGTTGGAGAAATACTATCTCACTGTGGAGTTGAAAATCCGATTGAAAAAATCGATGCGAGCGGGCGAAAAATATCATTTCGAGGGAAAATTAGTTCGAAAGCTTGGAAAAATATATGTCGCCGAAGGCACTATCACCGATACCAACGGTGAACTTTATGCTGAAGGTGAGGGAAAGTATTATATCACCGACTTTTAATTTATTGTGCTCTTTTTTATTACAATTATATTCAAATAAATTATGAATGGAATTTCAGTATTAATAATTGCCTACAACGAGAGCGAGAATATCGTCGGCGCTATAGAATCGGTTAGATTTGCTGAGGAAATAGTCGTGGTCGATAACTGCAGTAACGATAATACTGTGGAAATCGCCGAGCAGAACGGTGCAATAGTATTTCGCACCGATGATAATTTGGGTTATTCCCAGGCGAAAAAATTCGGATTAGAAAAGTGCAATTATAGCTGGGTATTGTGGCTGGATGCCGACGAAAGAGCATCGTTAGAATTAGCCGAAGAAATTTCTAACATAATTAAAAACGGAGAGGTGGATAGCTCAATTGCTGGATTTTACATCCACAGAAAAAGTTTTTTCGTTCGAAAATGGATGAAACATTGCGGTTGGGGTAATGAAAAGGTATTGCGACTTTTTAGAAAAAATTGTGCACAAATTTCGGATGACTTGGTTCATGAAAGTATTATTATTGCTGGACAAACCCGAACATTGAGTAATCCAATTCTTCATTATACTGCACCCGATTTTATTACTTTTTTTCAAAAGCAAATGAAATACGCATCACTTTCCGCACAACAGATGATATCGCAGAATAAATCTATCGGATTGGGAAAGATATTTTTCAATCCATTGGCAACTTTTTTTAAGATATATTTTGTAAAACTTGGTTTCCTGGATGGATTGGAAGGATTTTTTCTATCTGTAATTCAGAGCACTTATGTATTCGCAAAATATGTTCAGGCATATTACATAAAAAAGAAAATGGCAAGCAAAAACAGGAAGGAAATATGAAAATTTCTGGCTTTTCATTCGTGAAAAATGCGATAATACTGGATTATCCAGTGGTGGAGATGATAAAGTCCGCACTTCCCGTGGTGGATGAATTCGTAATTGCCTGCGGCGATTCTGATGATGAAACCACAGAAATTATTAGTCAGATTGGCGACCCAAAGATAAAAATAATCGAGACTGTTTGGAATCCCGACGATTTTGTCAGGGGGCATTCTAACGCTGTCCAGACTAATATCGCTCTGGATGCCTGCAGCGGAGACTGGTGTTTTTACTTGCAGGCGGATGAAGTAATTCACCAAAAGTATCTCCCAGTAGTAAAAATGGCTTGCCAGAAATATCTTCACGATGACCGAGTGGAAGGTTTCCTGTTCAACTACAAGCATTTCTGGGG
>QNEG01000281.1 GCA_003645115.1 bacterium
ATTCATGAGTGAGTCTGAAAGCAAGCCAGATGACAAAGAAAAGATATGAGGCTCTTTTCCTGATGGATACCGGTGCGACCGATTGTATGGCACCGGCATCCGAACTGGAAAAGGCAGGTGTCACCCGTGCGAGCCAGTGGGAATAGAGATAATGTAGGAATGGAGAGGGGGTAAAGGTGATGAGTAGATTGGGCATTTATCTCGTTATAGTTGTCGCTTTGATAACATTCCAGGCAAACTACGCCAGTGCCACCACATTCGTCAACTTCTCGGTGGATGGTGATACATCTGCTACAGCGGTTACACAGGGCGAGGGTCTTGTTATTCTGGCTGATTGTGGGCCTGGTAATACGGTAACATTTGAGTTCTGGATTGATGCCGATGCCTCCGGGACGGTTACCGATATGGATGTAGATCTTTTTACTTTTCCAATGGAGGACAATGGCGATACTCCTGTGCCTGACCTCGACCCAGCGGATGGTGCACTGATGATTCCGCTCGGTCCTGTAGGGTTTGCACCTATATTTTATGTTTGCAGGATAGTTGATGCCGATAGCAGCTCCGCCTCCGATGGAATCCAGGTTCTTCCAAACCCCGACCCGCCGGCCGTTATAAGCGGGCACATTCACATACAGGGGGTAACAGCACCCTCGTCGATGCTGGCATATATATGGGTGCAGAACAATGATATGCCTCTGGTATCGGCTATCACAGACGATATGGGCTACTACGAACTCAATATGCTTTCATCCTCAGGAACCGAAACCATCGAGCCCAGGAATGATATTGAAGGTTTTGCTACACCCGAGCCAATTGAGGTAACATACGACGGTGATACCAGCGGAATCGATTTTACATATAATGTTTCAACCGCCTGTGTTTATGGAGATGTCAAGGATATAGATGATAATCCAATCATAAGAGATGTGCATATATATCTGGTTGACCAGTCGAGCGGTGAGCGAACGGAGACGGTTACCTCCGGTGGAAGCTACATATTCACCGATGTAGAGCCGGGTGAGTATAAAATCGATGTTACTACAGCCGACCTGATACCCGATTATCTAACCCAGCTTTACTGGGACGATCCGTATTTCCATTTTACGCTCGCCGCCGGCGATAGCATCCGCAAGGATTTGACCTGTTATCCATCCGACACCACAATAACCGGCTACATTACGATGGACGGAGGCATTCCAACTGAGGGGTTTTACATATTTGCGTTCAACACCGTTATGGGGTTCACCAAGAGCCTTTCCACCGGCGAGGGCTACTTCGAACTCCATGTTGCCGTGGGCGACACCAGTCCCTATCGAGTCCGGGTTGGAACGGAAATTACCCCTATTCCCGAGGGATATGTCGTCGAGGGGACGAATTATCTCTGGGACGAACCGGTCGGTTCGGAGCTGGTTTTCAATCTGATATCCGATTTCGGCTCCTTCTCCGGCGAGATGGTTGCCGACCCCGAAATGACCGATCCCGACGATTACTATATGCACCGAATAACCATTTATTCCCTTCCCGACAGCGAATTCGTTACGCATATGACCAACGTCTACGGCAGGGAATATACCTGTTATCTTTCTCCAGGTGATTATTTCGGCGTTCTTTCCGACCGTCCGGGGCGGCCTTCGCCGCCGGCAATGGTCAAGCCAGTCGGCTTCGATTCGCTACATATCGCTTCCGGGGATAGCTCGACCGTTATGGATTTCCACTATAACGAGAGACACTGCGATGTCTTCGTTCATCTTACCGGTGTTATCTCCGATTCCATTTGCAACGCCAAAGTTATTGCGGAGGGAGATGGAAGTTGGCCGGATTGCTATTTTGTCGAAGCTGATATTCCGCCGGGCAGCACGACTGTTATGTTCGAGGTTTGCGACGCGAGTTGGCACTTCGTCGCGCCCTCGATACCTGGATATACACCCTCTCCGGCAGACACTACCATAGCTATCGATGAATCACAAACGTTGCTGCATCTTACTTTCGAGTATTCTCCGACAGGAATCGACGAGGTTGTAAAACCACTTAAACTCGCTCTTGGGCAGAATATTCCGAATCCATTCAACGCCGCAACAAGGATCGATTATTCGATACCGGCGAGTAGTGAAGTCGAGTTGGGGATTTACGATATTAACGGAAGATTAACGAGAAGATTGGTCGATGGCAATATCGAAGCGGGATTTCATTCGGCTATCTGGAACGGCCGCGATGATTCCGGCAGAGCGGTATCTTCGGGTATATACTTGGTAAGATTAAAACTCGACGACAGGGAAATATGCCGTCGAATGATGCTGATAAAATAAATGATTGTCGATACTAAAAATAAAGCGTTCGTTAAGTTTGCTATTGCGATAGGCTTCGTAGTGATAGCTTATTCTTCGACAGTATTGGGATTAGAAGCTAGGTTTATCGTGAACGGCGATACAACTGCCACTGAAGCCATGCAGGGTGATTCTGTCGTTCTGGATATAACCCTCGACGAAATCGGGGAAGATGTTATATGTTATTTGGTATTCGATGTCGATAGCAGCCGTTCTTTTACCTCGGACGATAAGGTTATTGTTTCCAGAAGCATCTCGGACGGTGCACATTGCATTGTCCCTAATATCCCCAATATTTCGCCCGCTTTCGACGGTAAAATACAGCTATATTTCAATCCTTTTTATGTGAATACCGGTTTGTTTATGGTTGTGTGCATGCAGGGAACGACCGTTGTAGCCTCGCCGAGCGTTATGGTGCGCCCTTCGGACGACCCTCCACATGTTATTTCCGGAACGGTCTCCATCGAGGACGTTTCTCCGCCCGACGAAAGGTTGGAGGGCATTTATGTTTGGGGGCCGATTGCACGCTTTGTCTCTCCATTTGCAATGGGAGATATAACCGACGAATATGGAAGGTTCAATATAAATTGCCCGGCGAGCGATACGAATTTCGCCATAGTTCCCTATACCGAAATCCCCGGTTATACAACGCCGGACTATCAATGGGTAGATGTTTCGGGGCATGGCGAGACAACACACGTGACCTTCGAATATAGCGAAGCAGAAGCGATTGTCTATGGCGATATTGCTATGGAAAGCGGCAGTCCTCTTCCTTTTCCGGCTTTTCTAATACTAAAGAATAGAGACGGCTTCCATGTAGAAAGATTTTTCACCTTTGAGGAAGATCGCTACAGCTTTGGAGTTTTGCCTGGAAGGTATCAGTTACAGTTAGTTGCAGAGAGTCTTCCGCATGGATATACATCTCCCCCTAAATATAGATTCAATATCGATTCGGGAGATTCGCTACGCTTCGACCTTATTGTCAAAACAGGTTCGGAGACCATTTCCGGGCGGGTTACCGAATCCGGAGGCGCGCCTTCGACAAGCTACCAAATTCGGGCCGAATCGGAGGACGA
>QNEG01000282.1 GCA_003645115.1 bacterium
GCCGCCACCAGCACCGCCACCACCTCCAAAATGCCCATCACTATTGCCTGCACAAAATAGCCCACCGCATTTTCGGGAACGCCCGTAACCATCACCTCCATTTGAACCAGCGCTGCCGCCACCGGAGCCAAAACCCGCTCCACCAGCACTGCCATGTCCACCCGAATAATAATTATCGCCCTCATTGCTGCAGGAACCATACGCTGAACCACCACTTCCACCACTTCCACCGGATTCACCGGCACCATCGCCGTTTATAGTTCCCTGAACATCAACATCCTGAGCATCAACCACAAGGTAGTGGCACGAACTATTCACAGTGGCGGTCACTCCAGAATTAACTCTAAAAGTGCCCACATTGAAATGGTATCCGCTGACTGTCCTGCTGGATGATATAATCCAGTTATTTCCACCGTGGTCAACATTTCCACAGTAATCATCGGGTGTAATATATACTGTCCAGGTGCCCGAAGTTCCTCCTGTTCCACAATCGGAGCGGATTCTAACTCGCCAGGTATTCGGTCCGGGTGTCAAATTCCACCAGGGCGTAAAATTGGCAGTAGTCCCCGCATTATACCAGACACCATTTATCTCTATCTCGTATCTTCCATTGGGTGAACCGAAACTACATCCCGAGCAGGTCCAGGTGAAAGTCGGAGTCCTATCCGTCGTGGATGAGCCATTAGCAGGCGATGAAAGTGAAGGTGTCCCCGATGCAGAATAATTTACGGTAACCAGGACATCGTCGGTAGTAAGTGAGCCGGGACAACCGCTACATCTGACATCCAGATAGTATGTGTTTGATGATGTGGGCCAAATTGTATAATTGAGAGTGGTGCTCCAATCTCTTATTGTGCCGGATGAAGTTCGCCAGCGGTATTGCCAATTCCACGATGAACAATTTCCGCCGGAATGCGAACCACTGAGAGTCACTGCGGAGCCAGAACATATAGTAGTTCCCGATGATGAACCATTAGCAGTAGCAGTCACGCTAGTAGGCGGAGCACAGGCGGGCTGATATTTATATGCCAGATTTCCATTGTTGTATAAGTTGCTGCAGGAATAATGCGATACTGCGACATAGTAAGTTCCCGAGCTGGTGCAGGTCCAGGAAATGGATGCAGGAGTTCCCGAACAAAATGGTCCATTATCATCCTGATAATCTACTAGATTCCATCCGCTGTCGTATATTCTAATATAGCTATCTTCAGAGTTCGAGCACATACTGAAATCATATACATAATCGACGGTGGCAGAGAAACTCCAGTATGGCATAGTTCCCGAACTATATGCTGCATTCTGCCAGGATGTAGTGGGATACAGCGTTCCCTGATTAGTATTTGCACACACAGAGGCATATTTATATGCCAATGTGAAAGATCCTGTCCCTGAGCTGTATCCTCTCACCTGTAAATAGTAAGTGCCACTTGAACCACAGGACCAAGAAATCCTGGACTGAAGACCGCAGAAATCATCATTAACAGCGACAGAGGTGCCGGAACTGTTATAAAGTCGTAGTGCAGTATCAAATCCCGCAGAACCTCCATCATCAGAACAAAGTGAAAAAATATACATATACCCGGCGGTGCAATTTATTCTATACCATCTGGAGGAATAAGCCACATCTATACTTCCACTGGTGGTCTGCCAGGAGGTTGTAGCAGTCAAATCTGTCGCCGTTGTCCAATATGCCACAGTATAGGAACCGGAAGAAGAGCTAAAGCCAGCAACTTGGGGATACGAGTTCCCACTATAACTCCAAGAACAATAGGAATGAAGCGATGAAGCGGAACAGTTATCATCATTGGAGGTAATAAGTCCACAGGATGGATTATAGATACAAATATATGTGTCATAACTCGCTCCGGCTGGAGAATAGTCTTCACAGGTGGTAAAATAATATGTTTGTCCAGAAGTGTTCGGCATATAATATTTGTAGTTTCCGTCAGAGGAAATAGAGGAAGAATGACTTCTTCGCCACGGAGCAGGTTCACTGGAATAAGAACTGTAATATGAATCATATAATCCCGTTGAATAACTAGTACACTCAGAAGATGAACAATATGACCAGGATAACTGGCTCAAACCAAACAAAATCAATATATAAAACCACCATTGTTTCATATTCATCCCCTCTTTGCAGTTACTTTAATTCGACATTTCTTTCCTCAAAATTTCTTCCAATGATTTAACCCTTTGCTCGTCTCCCATCTGTTTAGCGATTTCTATTTTTAACCTTAAACTCTCGATTCTATGGCGTTTTAACATCTCTTCCCGTTCTTTTATCAATCTCTCACGCGTGGAATCATCTGAAGCGTTACTGATTAACTGGTTTATACTATCAAGTTCAGACAAAGTTCTATCCTCAAACTCCACGAGTTTGTTATACTGCGCTTCAGTCTCATAGGAAGCATCCGGAGACCAATTATCAGCGCCGTTGTTCCCGTATTCTCCCCTTTCCTCAGTGTAATTTTTTATCAAAATATCCTGGGCACGCTCCGTAATCTGGTCCTCATATTGTAAAATGCTTTGTCCTCCAATTTCGATCAGAGAATCAAGGAAAATCTGTCTATATTTTTCCGATTTCGCTTTTATTCTTTCTATCTCACTTTGCTTCTGAAACTGGGGAATAGCGGAATCTTTCATAACATCTCTTTTAACATTCTGAATTATATGCTCTTCGGTGTGATAACGGTCAAACAGTTTATATAAATTAAGAATCTGTTCATCCGAAAAGCGATCAATATAGGACTGGCTTAAACCAACTGTCACCAACAGCATCACTATATTTAGAACTACCACGATTTCCTTTGTCATAAATACCTCCCCGAAATTGATTATTTACCGTATCTTTGTCCACCATCTATATCTATATATGTATCTGTATGTTTTGTTCTGCGATTAGTTTCCTCCTCGCTCATATCTCTGAAATCATATCTGACCGCAATTAGTCTATATGAGAATTTCACATTTGGTTCTTGGTTCAATGATTTGACGATAAATTTTGACCCTTCCATATACGCATACAGGTTGGCTGGACCCTGCGGAGTAACGAATGGTATAATAGTAGTCGGATGGACAGCACGCCAGAATAACCATAGGTCTGACGCTTTGGGAGAAGTTGCCAGATCGACTTCCCAGAATCCTTTAGCATTCAATCTCGCCTGACCAACCACCTCGGTGCGCTGACCGACCATATCCAGTGTCCAGGTTCGATATAACTCGCCATCGATTTTCAATACCGGGTCGATACTATTTGCAGAAATTTCGTCCACTCGCTCGATGTTATGTCCACCGAGGTCGAGGTCGCCATCATCCTCGATATGGAGCGAAGTCGCCGTATTTGGATATATATAGCTACCGCCATCC
>QNEG01000283.1 GCA_003645115.1 bacterium
CCTAAAGGAAGTGATATGGCGAGAATAATCGACCCATACACCAACCAGGAAATAGAGATTAAACTGGACCCTACTATTTCTGCGGTGCAAAATGCAGAACGATTATATTCCCAAGCGCGCAAATCTGAACGCGGACAACAAAAAATTCAACATAGAATTATGAAATTGGAACAGGAATTATGCCGATTGGATGAACTAAATCAGAGCAGCGATTACCATATAATTGCTAACATATTAAATATCCAGCCGGAGACATTGCTTGGCGAACCCGAGATGGAATCGATAAGAAAGAATGAACTAGATTATGGCGCCGGAATAAAGAAATATACTTCATCGGATGGATTCGTGATATTAGTAGGCAGGAGCGCCGAGGCAAATAATAGACTAACATTTCATATAGCTCATAAGGAGGATATCTGGCTTCATGCAGAATCGGTCAAGGGCGCTCACACAGTGATAAAACTCGCCGGCAGAAATAATGTTTCAGAGAAAGCGTTAATCGAGGCAGCATCGCTGGCAGCTTTTTATTCCGATGCCAAACACGCATCATTGGTGCCGGTGGTATATACCCGAAGAAAATATGTCCATCCGATTAAGGGAAAGGTAGGGCAGGTCAGATTGGACAGGGGAGAAACCATTTTCGTGAAACCACGAAATAAAATAGGGGAATAATATATTATTCTAACTACGAGGACACTTTTTTATAAAATTCATTATTCTTATTAGCGAAAATCACCCACTATGTTGTATATCTGTCGATTTTTACTATTTTAAAAATAAAATTTTCTTTGTCTGGGAAAACACATTCCCCACTGTTAGCTTGCAAAAATAAATTCCAGAAGATAAATTATTCCCATTCAGCATAAAGTAATGATTACCTGCTGGATAAATGCCATTTGCTAAAGTTTTTCTTTCTATACCATACACATCAAATATTTTTAAGTTCACCGGACCGCTATGTGGCAGAGAAAATTGAATCGCTGCTGCAGAATTAAAGGGATTAGGAAAAACATTTAATGTAAAGCTTTTTATTTCTCTGTGAGGTTCGGGGGTATCAGTACTCGTCTCACATATCACCAAATTGAGTGGCGATACATCCATCTCTATAATTTCAGCAGTAACATCCATTACATCGGGTGAGATATCTGATATCTCAATAATTGAAGTAATATCATCAACAGTGGACAAGACATAATCTACTGTTACATCCGAGGTTATATCCGAGGCTATACAATTATCTCCATTAGAATCAAATTTTACATAGAGTAAATTCCAGTAAACGGTATCCAGAATTGAGAATCTATAGGTCATAGTTTTGCCCACCATAGCATAACCACTATCGCTTGTTTGGATAACACTATATCCCCAGTCTTTTATATATTCATCACCCACCTTTCTTGCCCATTCAAGGGAGCCTGAAGAGTCTAATTTTGTAATGAAAAAGTCGTAAAGATCTTCGTCGGAACCGGGAGCACCCCATTGACCAGTGTACCCGGATAAGACATATCCGTTATCATATGTTTTAATAATATAATCAGTCTTGTCAAAATCTATCGTTCCTATGGTTTTTGACCATTGCAACATGCCAGTAGAGTCCAGCTTAACCAAAAATGCACTGCCACCCCCCGACACTCCAGGGGTGCCTGCCTTTCCTGTTGCCGAATAACCCCCATCCGTTGTCTGAATTATCCCGTTGCCATAATTATGATCATGGTCATCTCCACTAATACCTTTTGCCCATTCAATGGCGAGAAATTTGTCCAATTTTACAACAAGCATACAATGCTTACCGGGGAAGGCAGGAGCACTTTTACTGGACGCCACTATGGCGAAACCTGTATCATTTGCTTGAACACAAGCCACACTATACTCTGAGGAATCACTCCCCACTGTTTTTATCCACTCAACCGAAAGAGATGAATCAAATTTGGCAAAGAGTATGTCCAATAAACCAGCGCCATAGCTTTCGGTGCAGCCGCTTATTATAAATCCATTGTCAGTGGTTGTTTCAATGTCCCAACTTTCTTCGCGTTCAACACCACCAAAAGTTATGAACGACTGTAATGAACCTTTTGAATCCACTTTTGCTATGTAAGCATCTGAAAGTCCGACACCAAAGCTTCTGGTCAGACCAGTGAAAGCATAACCACTATCAGGAGTTTGAATGATATCAAAAGCAACATCAACGCTATCTCCACCATAAGTTTTAGCCCATTCAAGGGAGTGATGTGGACTGAACTTCAGTAAAAATATATCCCAGGTTCCGGCTCCGAAACTTATTGTTTGCCCGATAATGGCGTATCCACCATCAAAAGTTTGGATAATACGGATGCCAAAATCACTATGATACTCTCCGGCTATGTAGGCTAATTGATTTTGTGCAAATACGCTGGTAACGAAAAATATTATTAAAGCAATGATTTTCATAGAAATTCCCCCTTTTCTTTTTCCCAAGATTACAATATATTTTAACTCTAAATTTCAAGTTTTTTTCAGTCCAGTCAACTTTTTTTTGATTAATCCAATCGCATTTTTTCATTAAAATTACGAAGCTATAACCATCAAAATGCTCAATTGTCCATTCTGTTATTGTCCTTTCTTAAATGCGATAAAAAATATGGCAATAAACATTTTCCGAGTCAGTTTCTCCAACTGGTTGGAATCTTCCAGTTGATAAATTTTCAAAACTGCTTAATGTTCCGTTATGTGCGAATGTATAATCTTTTCCATTAAGTTCCCGAGAGAATGGATGTGTATTCATATATGTAATGCTACCACTGTTTCCATACCGAACATGGGCAATAAACAATTTAGATTTTATTTCCGGGTAATATTTTATGAATTCAGATAGAGGACTCCTGCTTGCTTTTTTCGGCTACTTAAGAATTTGTGCTGTTTTATCGGGATAGAATGCTATCCCCCAGCCGTCTGGATTACTTTTTCCTCTATGACGAAAACCCCTTAAAAGATAGAGTGGGTTTGACGGGCTGATTGAATGACATTTCTAATAATCACACATCTTGTATCACCTCACTGAAATTGCGCATAAAGACTGCGGACATACGAAGTCCAGCCGTCAGGCTAGATTTGGGTGAGCGAAGCGAACCGCATACCCGCTTGTTATATGACCCGAAGGGCGAGCCTTGCGAAGCAAGGCGAAGAGTTGCGGGCGACATATTATAGCCCCTCTCCTTTCTTACTCTGTTCTAATACTTCGTTTAATACGTCTTTCACCAAATCTTTGTATTCATCAACCAATCTGTAATTTTCCTTTTCCCAAGGGTTTGGCCTATCGTAGCGTATCAGTTGTCTTATATAGTCTCTCGATTTAATTCCTATTTCTCTTGAGATCGTAGTC
>QNEG01000284.1 GCA_003645115.1 bacterium
AACCCAAGGAGAACACCGATGATAAAATACTTCACACTTGGATACCTTGTGCGTAAAGCAGACAATTTTTGTTCAGATTTTTGTTGACAATATCTAAAAATGGTTTAATTAATAATAAAATATACCAAGCTGGAGAGGAAATGAAACGATATTCGATAATAATAGTTCCCGATGGTTCGGATAATCCGATGAAAATATGGTTGTCTGGGAAATGGATAGTTTTACTATCCATTGTGTTATTTGTATTTATTTCAATCAATGTGGTATTCTTAAGCTGGAATATAATTTCATCATTCGATAGCGAGACAGTTCGCAGGGAGAATAAGATATTGCGGGAGAGCCTTTCTATCACGCAGGCACGAATGGATTCGCTGGCAGGACTTTTTCAAATATTGGCTCAAAAAAATCGATTATTATATACAATCTCTGATGTTCCCGAACCGGAAATCGAATACGCAGTAGGTGGTCCGCAAATTGCAGATTATGAGAAAAATTTCAGTCTCAATAAATTGGCATTCCAAATCGATAGTTTGCTTTTTGTCGCTCGCCAGGAATTGGCATCGATGGATAGTGTCAATATTGTATTATCTCAAAGAGAGAAAATATTGCGACATACACCATCTATAAAGCCTATGCGTGGATTTTATTCATCTGGTTTCGGGAAACGATTGGACCCATTAACTGGAACTTGGAGAATGCACGAAGGTTTGGATATTTGCGCGCCCAAAGGCACTCCAGTCCGGTCTGCCGCCGATGGACGAGTGAAATTTGCCGGATGGCGAAGTGGATTCGGTAAAATGGTAATAATAGACCATATTTGGTTCGAGACCAGATATGCGCATCTTAATGAAATCAAGGTTAAACGAGGACAAAAAATAACTCGAGGCGATGTAGTGGGAACTTGCGGAAGGACTGGAAGAACCACCGGTGTGCATCTGCATTATGAGGTGCGTATCGCTGGAAAGCCTGTCAATCCCAGAGATTATATTCTCCCTCAATCCGTTTGTGTGGATTAGTCGGTAATTATCTTTTAAATCCATCATAATATTATTAACTTTAATAGTTCGATAACACGGGAGCAATTTCATATATGTTTCAAATAATGGCAGAGGGTTTTGTCCTTGGACTTTCATTGGGTGCTACCTGTCTGGTAACCTGTGGTCCTGTATATCTGACCTTTATGCTGAGACAAAAGCGGACAGTGTCGAGGACATTTCTCATTTTCGGTCAGATTTTGCTGGGAAGATTTGTAGGATATGCAATATTCGGTATAATTACTGGAATAATCGGTAGCACCATTCCCGATTCTATCCGCAGAGTGATTACATATTGCGCATTTATTATATTGGGCGGGGTTCTAATTTATTATGGCATCGGTGGAAAAAAAGAGCCTGAAAAATGTGCCACCAAATCTTTCGGAAAATACATTACAAATCCAATCCTGCTGGGTTTTCTCACTGGACTGGAACTTTGCCCACCGTTTTTATTGGCAATGGTCCGTTCGGTGAGTATCGGCGGAGCAATCGGTGGTTTCTCTTTGTTTATGGGATTCTTTGCAGGAACAACCTTGTTTCTTATCCCAATCGCATTTCTGGGTGTCGGTTCATACATTAAACCGATTAGAATTGTGGCTACAATCGCAGCGGTAGCTATCGGAATATGGTTCTTCATTCAGGGCAGTAGTGGATTGGTTCTGGAAATTTCTCAACCAAAAATAGAGAATGTTTCCGTGGTCGGTGTGCCCGAGGCTCCGCAGATATGGATATTCTCCGATGATAACTGGGGTGATTCATTGGCTACATACATTCGTCCTATCTCCAAAGCGAAAATATCCGTAGTGAATAAGGAATTTGTCGATTCCATAGCAGCACTGGCGGATACTTCATCAATCGTGATATGGTCGGGAACAGAACAGGTTCCAGATACTCTGACCGAAAGAATCGGAGTAATAAAAATATCTGACCAATTAGATGTAAAAAAATTAAGGAAATTTATAGAATTTGTTTCCACATATCATTTCAAGCGAAGATGGGGGAGTGGATTTGTGTTCGATTGGGGAACCGAATAATTATTCCCATCGCAATGCTTCTACTGGTGGTTGTTTCGATGCTTTTCTTGCCGGGAAAAAACCGAATAATATTCCTGCGAGTGCAGAAAATAATAATCCAAATATTAGCACCGGTATTTTCAGTGAAATATTGAATGGAATGAAATTACCCAATATCGATATTAAGGTATATAGAATAATTAGCCCGATAACACCGCCGAATAGAGCCAGTATTGCCGCCTCGATAGTGAATTGAGTTAGAATAACTTTCGGAGTTGCTCCGCAGGCTTTCCTTATCCCGATTTCCTTGGTCCTTTCAGCCACCGAGACGAACATAACATTCATTATCCCTATTCCAGCCACCAATAAACTCATTAATGCAATTCCGACTCCCACTGCATAGACCGACGCTAAAATGGTAGTGAGAAATGCCAGCATCAAATCGGATGTGAAAATATCGAAATTATTGGGGTCAGATACCTTCAACTTGCGCAATCGTCTCAAAACCATAGTGACTTGCTCTTTAGCCTCCTCCAATTTTCCCGATTTAGCCTTAATATAGAATTGAATTCCCCACCATCCGCGCCAGTGATGCAGTGCAGTGGTAACAGGGACCAAGACCACATTATCCTTGTCATTGCCCATAACTTCACCCTGTTCTTCGAGCACTCCCACTACCAAGAATGGAATACCATCGACCTTTATAGTTCTCCCGATAGGATTTGCACCGAAAAATAATTCCTCCACCACTGTTTCGCCGAGAACACATATATAGCGCCTTCGCTCCACATCGTAATCATTGATAAATCTTCCATATCCCAAATTTATATCCACTATTCCATTATATTCTGATGAGACACCGACAACATTTGTGGAATATTTTTCCTTACCGAATGTGGCAGTTTTGCCTCCATACGATGCGACTGGAGATATAGCCTCACAATCCGGGCAACCCTCCTGAATAGGTTTCAGATAATTTAATTCCAATTTTGGTCTTCTCCATAACTCTCTTCGGTGTTTACGGTCGCCTCGACGAACAAAATTCATCGGTGATATTCGCATAACCGAAAATGTTTCCGAACCCATCGCAGATAACTGCTGTTTCAATTCACTTTGCAACGATAGCGCCATAGTGGTCATTCCAGCCACAGCAATAACACCGATAGCTACTCCCAGTGCTACTAAAAAACTTCGCAATTTCTGCCCGATAATAGAACGAAAAGCGATTTTTATCATCTCGTAAATCATATTCTATTTTTTCTATTAACGACATATCAAAATCGAATCGACATCAAATTATATAGAT
>QNEG01000285.1 GCA_003645115.1 bacterium
ATCTACCGGTGTCCCATCTTCCATATACGGCATATCCTCTTCAGGAACGATAATGGAAATTACTCCTTTATTTCCGTGACGACCTGCCATTTTGTCACCGACGGATATCTTGCGTTTCATCGCTACATCGACTTTAGCCAGATGAACTACTCCTGCTGGAAGTTCATCGCCACGAATGAGTTTTTGTTTTTCTTGATTGTGTTCCTCTTTCTTTATATTAATCAAATCACTCGCCTTTTTTAGCACCTGTTGGATTTTGATATTAGCGGAGTCCTTATCTGTCCAGGTAGAATCGGCGGACACATTATCTATATTTATTTTTTCTGCTTTCTTTTTGGTAATTTTTTGTCCTGGAGGGATTATTGGTTCACCAGTTTTCTCGGAAATTATGTTCTGTGCCCTATTGCCGATTAGCAATTCTCGAATCTTTTTATCTCTTCGCGACTTTATCCTGGAAATCAGGTCGGAATATTTCTTATCCAATGCCTTGATTTGTTCCCGTTCGGCTTTTCCAGTGCGACGATAGCCCTTGCGAGAAAGCAATAGAGTATCGATTACTACACCCTGAATTCCCGGTGGGACAGTGAGCGAGGAATCTTTCACATCGCCGGCTTTTTCGCCGAATATTGCTTTCAATAGTCGCAGTTCTGGGGTAAGTTCTGTCTCGCCTTTTGGAGTGACCTTTCCGCATAATATATCACCTGAACGAATATGTGCACCCACTCGCACTATTCCCCGTTCATCCAAATCTTTTACCATTTCATCGGATACATTGGGTATTTCTCGAGTAAGTTCTTCCGCCCCAAGTTTTGTCTCGCGCACCTGGGTCTCGAAATTTTCTATGTGAAGTGAGGTGAAAGTATCATCTTTTACTAACCGTTCGGATATGATTATGGCATCCTCGAAATTATATCCATGCCAGGACATAAATGCCACCTTGATATTTTTTCCCAGTGATAGTTCTCCATTTTTGGTGGCGGGACCATCGGCAATAATTTGTCCCGCTTTTATTTTTTCACCGACTTTTACCAGTGGTCGCTGGTTAATTGTGGTATTTTGATTTGAGCGCCGAAATTTCACTAAATTATATACATCCTTGTCATCTATCAGTTTTGTCTTTGGGTCAGAAACGGTGATATGGATAGTTTTAGCATCGACATAAGATACTGTTCCATCGCGTTTGGCAACAATAACCGCACCGGAATCGACTGCGGCTTTATGTTCCAATCCGGTTCCAATTCGAGGAGCTTCGGTGAATAGAAGCGGAACAGACTGTCGTTGCATATTAGAGCCCATAAGTGCTCGCGAGGCGTCATCGTGCTCGAGGAATGGAATAAGTGCAGCGGAGATACTCACCAATTGCTCCGGTGATACATCCATCAAATCGACCTCATCGGGAGAGACCTCGATTAAATCGCCTCGACGACGCGCTATAACGGGATTGGCGGTTATCTTTCCATTTTTATCAATGGGAGTAGTAGCCTCCACTATAGTATGTCTGTCTTCTTCATCGGCGGTAATATATACTATTTTATCGGTTACTTTCCCGTTTTTTACCACGATGAATGGTGTTTCGAGGAATCCATAGTCATTCAGTTTGGCATAGGTCGCCAGTGAGGTTATAAGTCCGATATTTTGTCCTTCGGGAGTTTCTATCGGACACATCCTACCGTAATGAGTATAATGAACATCTCTGACCTCGAAACCGGCGCGTTCTCGAGATAGACCGCCTGGACCGAGCGCAGAAAGTCGACGTTTGTGAGTGAGTTCTGCGAGTGGGTTAGTCTGGTCCATAAATTGTGACAATTGTGAGGACCCGAAGAAAGTATTTATCACTGCTACCACTGTCCGAGCATTGACCAAATCTCCCGCCGAAAGGTTCTCTACATCTTTTGTTCTCATTCTTTCGCGCACAGTTCGAGCCATTCTGGACAGTCCTATCCTTATCTGATTTTCGACCAATTCTCCCACTGCGCGAGCGCGTCTGACACCGAGATGGTCGATATCATCGATGAAACCTCTATTGTGTCTCAAGTCGAGAAGATATCGTCCGATTTCTACGAAATCTTCGGGAAGCATAGTTCGTTGGTCAACGGGGACATTTCTGTTCAACCTTTGGTTCAGCTTATATCTTCCAACTACGCCTAAATCGAATCTTCGGATATTGAAAAAATACTCTTCCATAATAATATCTTCATTTCCCTCTTCCACCACATCTCCGGGACGAATTCCGGAATATACTTCCTGCACAGCTTCCAATTTGTTAGTGGTCTTATCGGCTTTCAATGTGTTGAATATAACCGGCACCATAGTCGGACTATCGGGAAATACCACATCTACTGTTTTTATCTTATTGTCTTTTAATCTATTCACATCGTTTTCTTGAATTAAAGTTCCAATTTCCAGAATAATTTCACCGGTTTCTGGATGGACCACATTTTCGGCACAATATGCACCCTGGGGTGATTTCGCATTTTTCCCGGTAAGTTTTACTTTTTCCACCTGATAGAACAACTGGATAATTTCTCTATCGGTTTCATATCCCATTGCGCGCAATAGCGTGGTATATGGAACTTTCTTTCGTGATGAAATCACCACTTGCAATACATCGCGCACATTATATGTCAATTCCATCCAGGAGCCGTGAAGTGGGATTAATCTTGCTGAAAACAGTCTTTTGCCATTAGGATGAATTTTCTCATCGAAAAATACTCCCGGTGAACGATGTAGTTGAGTTACCACCACTCGTTCGGAACCATTTATCACAAAAGTTCCATAGGGTGTAATTTGAGGTAAATCACCAAGATATACAGTGGATTCCTTAATTTCCTTTACCTTTTTCTTCTTTGCACCTTTTTTAGATTTTTCATCGTAGTAAATCAGTCGCAATCTCACATATAAAGGCATAGAATATGTGAGATTTCTGGTTCGGCATTCATCCACAGTAAAACGTGGCTTTTTGAAAAAATATGAATCGAATTGCAATTCATATTTTTCATAGATGTCTGTGATGGGAAAGGAATCTATAAATGCAGATTGAAGTCCAATCGGTTTTCGTTTACTGGGTGGGATATCAGCCTGGAGGAATTGCTCATACGAATGCAATTGCACCTCCACCAGGTTGGGAATTTCAACCCGAGATTTCACTTTCCCAAAACTTTTTCGTTTGGTAATTGGTATAGTTTTCATAAGGAGTTTGCCCTCTCGTTTGGGTTAACCTCCAACGGACATTTATTTCAGAACAAATGCAAGGCAGGAGATACCGTGATAAATAATGGGCTCTCCTGCAAAGAATTATGATATGGCGCAGATACCATAGAATTATGCGATTACTTAATTTCTATAGA
>QNEG01000286.1 GCA_003645115.1 bacterium
CAAATCATATCATATCAAGGGAAACTGACCGATTCCAAATCTGGCGTGGCGATGAATGGTGCATACGACATCACATTTCGGATTTATAGCTCGGAGAACGATATTTCTGCGCTGTGGAGCGAGACACACCGCGATGTCCTTGTGAAAAATGGTTTATTCAGCGTGATGCTGGGCACAATTTCTCCATTTGCTCCCGCGCTGGACTTTTCCCAGCAATATTATCTGGAGGTAGAAGTGGATGGCAATGTGCTGACACCGAGATTTCGGCTTGGTGCCAGCCCGTATGCGCTGGGAATTCCCGGGTTCGGTGCTCGCGATGGTCAGGTGCTCAAGTGGAGCGAGGAGTCAGGAAAATGGCTTCCCGCGGATGATGAAATATCATCAGATATCGAGGAAAATCAGCCCAAATCTGCGATATTGGAGCAAGGAGATTGTATTCATTGGATTCGAGATACTGATGGCGGGCGAGTTATATATACTGGAGATTGGGAGGGTGATGGTAGTTGCGAACAGGATATGTTGGGTATTTCTCGAGGTGATAGCGACAATGAGCTATATGGTTCTGAGGATTCAACACATGTGAATCTGGGAGTATCCTGCACCACAGGGACCAGCGGGCAAAATTATTCTTATTGTGTAGTTAGCGGTGGCTGGAAAAATCTTGCTGCATATGATGGTTCAGCAGTTGTTGGTGGTGAAGATAATAAAGTATATGGGAAAAATAGCATTATTGGTGCTGGTTTATTAAGCAAGATAGATGGTTCTCATTACAGCGCAATAGCAGGCGGAGAAAGGAATAAGATATTCGGGACAGGAGATTCCTGCTCGGCAGCATTGAGTTCTTACGATATTGAAGAAATACTTGCTGACCCCGAAATTGATGAATCTATGAAAGAGGGACTGAGATTATTGTCAACTCTTGGTGGTGATACTGCTGGCTTTTATAGTTTTATAGGTGCTGGTTATCAAAATAAAATTTGTCAAAGTAATAATGGAATAGTTTCTGGAGCGAATAACGAGATTAACGCTAATAGTGGATTTATCGGTTCAGGTAGCTCCAACCAGATTTCATCGTCGTATGGATTCATAGGTGGAGGTTATGCAAATCGAATAACCAATTCCTATGGTGCTGTGGTAAATGGTTCAAATAATTATGCCAATGGGACAGGTTCATTTGTGGGCAATGGAACAAATAATACATCAGATTCTTATTACTCATTCATTGGAGCGGGAAGATATAACGATGCAGATGGACATTCTTCTTTCATTGGCGGTGGAACTTATAATTATACTCGAGATAGCCATTCTATTGTAGTGGGTGGAATGTCGAATGATGCACTGGGAACATTTTCTTTCATAGGTGGTGGAAGAGATAATGTCTGCAACGCTTATTTTACCACGATTTCTGGCGGTGGATATAATTATGCAAGTGGTTATATGTCCACAATAGGTGGTGGCTATGCAGATACTGTATTAGGAGATTATGGTGGAATATTTTCTGGTGACAGCAATAAAGTAGGCGATGCCGCAACAGACACCGCTTCGGTTATTCTCGGTGGGAAAAATAATAAAGTGCTGGAAAAATATAGTTCTATTTTAGGAGGAAAGGGAAATATTGTATCATCTAATTATTCCCTCGCATTCGGAAACGGGGTAAATATAGTGAATGATTACAACACTGTATTTTACAATAGTTCTAATCCCGGAAAAGTGGGAATAAATATAAATAATCCTTCCCAAGAATTAGAAGTTGTCGGTGGTGCAAAAATAGATGGTTCAACATTTTTTGTCGATGATGTAAATCATAGAGTAGGTATCGGAACAAATAGCCCAGATTATTCTTTACATGTCGAAGGCAATATCAGTTTTCCGAATTATCTTGCATATTTTAAAAACGATGCAAATGATGCAATAGCTGTATATGCTGAATGTGCCAATTTAGATGGTTGGGGTACAGGCGGATATTTTAAAGGAGGGAAAAAGGGAATAACAACTGTTGTTACACCAACTGGAAACTCGAATTACTATGGTATTTATTCTTCAGTAGGTAGACTTAGTGGACCATTGGGTCATAATTATGGTGTTTACTCACTTGCATCAGATGGCAACGATAATTATGGTGTTTTTGCAACCGCAGAATTTGGAGACAATAATACTGGTGTAATAGGATATGCTGAGAACGGAGCTTCTACTAATTGTGGTGTGTTGGGACGTGCATATTTTAGTGGTCCGGTAAGTCCTGTATATACTTACGGTTTATTTGGAATTGGTGATGGGGGAGGTTCTGCAACAACAGGATATGGTGTATATGCTACATTATCTTCTTCTAGTACAAACGATTTTGCTGGCTATTTTAATGGTAATGTTCATATTACAGGGACTTTGAGCAAAGGAGCTGGGAGTTTTCTAATCGATGACCCATTAGATCCACTAAATAAAGTTTTACGGCATAATTTTGTAGAATCTCCTGAAAATTTGTGTTTATATAGAGGTAAAATAAAATTAGATTCAACAGGTGTATTCATAGTAAAAATGCCGAAGTATTTCAAGGCGTTGACTAAGGAAGACGAGGCTACAGTTCAATTAACACCTATCGATGGTTTCTGTGAATTATGGTATAAATGGAATGAAGATTATTCACTATTTGAAATACATGGTTCGCCTAATTTTGAAGTTTCTTATCTTGTTCTTGCTGACAGAGATGACCCAGTTATTCACAAGTTAGCCCGACCGGTTGAAGAAATTAAAGATGAAAACAATCCATGGAAAAAAGGGAAATTACTTTATCCTGAAGCTTATGGTTATCCAAAAGAAATGGGACAAAATTGGGAGCAAGAGCAAGAAATGATTAGGCAAATTAAAAAAAATAAACATCAGTAAATTCAAATGATAAAGAAATTATTATTCATATTACTGTTAGTTCTGCTAATGCAAAGTATCTCTTTTGCTCAGGATATTCTTTACGATGACTTGAATTCCTGTTTCAGATATGATATAGACAGTTCATTAATTCATCCTATTATCGATAGTGGTTTTGTAATGCATTATACTTCCGAGGAAGGGTGGGAAAATATTATGAATATGGATATGCTATTGATTATTGAGCCAGCAGATACCTATTCTACGATTGTTAAAAGATTAATTCAAGATTTTTCTATGCAGGGCGGAAATATTCTTGTAGAAACATGTTTAGGAGATGTTTCACCAGAACTTAATAATCTTCTCAGTGATACTGGATGGGAAACAACAATGAGATGCTATTTACCAGATACTCTTAATCTCTTAGGAGGAGAAAATTTTTACTTCTGTAATTTCCCACCCCTTCTTAATGATATAGATAC
>QNEG01000287.1 GCA_003645115.1 bacterium
GTTCCAGATCATAGGTAACGCGTTTTTGCATAATTGTTTTGATAAAAGCATTTATAATTAACTTAGATACCTCATTCCAGCCAATATAATCAAACATCATTACCCCGGAAAGAATCAAGGAAGTAGGATTAACCTTATCCTGATTAGCATATTTAGGAGCAGTGCCATGGGTAGCTTCAAAAATGGCATGGCCCGTAGTGAAATTAATATTCGCTCCCGGACTAATTCCTACACCCCCTACCTGGGCTGCTAGAGCATCAGAGATATAGTCTCCATTAAGATTAGTGGTGGCAATTACATCAAATTCCTCTGGTCGGGTAAGAATTTGCTGGAAAAATATATCGGCAATAATATCTTTCATTAGTATCTTGCCCTGTGGTGCTCTACCCTGACATTCTTCCCAGGAGATAATTTTATCTGGATACTCTTCTTTGGCTACCTCATATCCCCAACTGCGAAAAGCACCTTCAGTAAACTTCTGGATATTCCCTTTATGAACTAAAGTAATGCTTTTCCGTTTATGTTTCAGGGTATATTCAATAGCTGCTCTGATTAAACGTTTACTGGCTGTCTGACTGATTGGTTTTATTCCTATCCCTGAATCAGACCTTATCTTCCAATTAAATTCCTTCTGGCAGAAATCAATAAATTTTCTTGTCTTTTCTGTACCTTCCTTTAATTCCAGGCCAGCATAGACATCCTCGGTATTTTCACGGAATACAACTATATTGAGGTTTTCCGGGCGCTTAACGGGACTTGGAACTCCTTGGAACCATCGAACCGGACGAACGCAAGCATAGAGGTCCATAACCTGACGAAGACCGACATTCATAGACCTGAATCGAGTAGTAATATAGGGTGAACCACAAGCAACGCATTTCTCCGGACGCTTACCATCGATTCCATCCTGTTCTTTTGCGCAAGCCATACATACATATTTAAAACCGCCCACAGGTGTCGTTAACGGTCCTTTGATGGCGATTTTGAAATGCCGAATTGCTTCGATGGTATCGTCCGGTAAAATTCTGTCATCGCCATATAATTCGAGTGCGGAAAGTCCCGCATGGACTTCGAACCAGTGAATTTTCCGCTTCCCGCCGTATGCTTTTTCAACTGCACCATCCAGAGTTTTTTGCATCGCGGGAGTTATATCCAAACCGATACCGTCGCCGCGAATAAACGGTATTATGGGGTCATCGGGAACTTGTGGCTTCCCATCGACAATCTCGATACGAGTTCCGTTTGCTGGATAGGTTAGTTTTTCAAAATTAACCACCTTAGCCTCCTTGTATATTGCGTTGAGTTCGATAGTTGTCTTCGTGTTCGAAGTGTATCGTTATATCCAAATATCAGAATTTAATCGAGTCGAATTTCATTCCAAGAAGATTTTTTATTTCTTTGGTATATTTCTAATAGTTACCTGATTTTCTATTTTAAATACACCACTCTCTTTGCCGTTTTATATCCGTCTTCCATTTTGACTTGTGCCAGATATATCCCCGAAGGAGTCGATTCATCGGGTGTCCAGATGAATGTACCGTTTGCGGGAGTTATCCGGTGCGTCTCACCGATAGAAGGGTATCCGCATGAGGATGCTGCAATAATGTTTCCACGCAAATCGTATATTGTTACTTCTGTTTTCTTATTTGGTTGACGATTATCATCGTCAGATATGCTAATTCTAATTTGACAGGATGAATTAAACGGATTTGGAAACGAAAGCACTTCGATTGCATCGGAAGATATGCCGACATCTTCTATACCGAGTGCCGAATTGTATATTTGTATAACAAGTTTTCCAACAGAGAAAATAGAGTCCGGTATTCCACCGGTAGAGTCCTGTGGACCCTCGAAAGTAACGGCTGTTCCAAGTTCCGTTACAAGCCATGCATACGAGTATTGTCTTGTGGTTTTATCGATTCCCAAAAAGTCGGAATGAGTGTATTTAATTCTGAATCTGCGCACTCTTAGAGCATCGAATGTTCCATTGGGAAGGACAATACTTCCATATCCATCGACAGTATGATAGACCGAATCCCAGCCTTCGTAATCGATTGTGAATATTAAATATGTTCCGCCGCCTTCCGATTCTGTGATTTCCATCCACGAATCTAAATAATTCACCGGATATTCTATCGATGCGTCGTATGGGTCGTTGTGTCCCCAGAACTCGCTGGTTGTCGTTGTCGTATATGTTCCATAAAGTCCTAAACCCAGAAAACCGGAATCCGCATCTGCATAACAGAAAATCCAGCCCTCGGTTTCCGATGAATCGGTACTCGATGTATCGTAAACGATATAGTTAGGTGTTATAATACAATCACCGATATGAGGAATGGATGGGGAATATACGACGGAATAAAAAGTGTTTTCTTCTCCGGATACAAATGATGTAAAATCCCAGAGTCCACTTCCGGGTGGTCCCGGCTCGAAAGAGGCATCGTCGATAGTTCGATTTGTGTATATCACACCGATTGCATATAAATCGGGATTAAATGCTATAGTTGTTTGTGAATATAATATTGCTGCTAAGACGGATAATACAACTGCAATTGTTTTCATATCGAAATCCTATATTATAATTTTTGTTATGAATCCTATTAATAAACTACAACAGTATATAGTTATTCGTTATTTATAGCTACATTTTTTTATTCGGTGTCGGTTTGATAATTATACTTTTTGATTATATAAATAAAAGCTTTACAACAAGTGCCGTGGTATAGAAATAATGAGTGAAAATATGGCAAAGTGTTTTATGTGGATTCTAGTGTAAAATATTTCTTGCTCCTATCCGCAACAGATATTTACTTAGGAAATCTTTTGCTTAATCGATATACCGGGAGGAATAAATGGCACAATCCATATTTATGAAAAAATTACGAGATAGTATGGGTGTGATATTTTTCATAGTTGCGATATTATTTGTTGCTTCTATTGCGTTTCGAGGTTTGGCACAACGGAAGCCACGAGAACAAGATAGGGAGAATACTATAGCTGTGGTTAATGGGGATGATAAAATAGAGTATTCAGAATTTGCCAAGGAACTCGAAAGCACTATTCAGAATTCGTACGACCGTGGACAAAGTGTCGATGATTTTGCCGCAGAGGATTTTCGCGAGCAGGCATGGCATGCCGTGATTAATCGACATATTTTAAAACCTCAATTCGATGAGAAATTAGTTGCGGGATTCACGGGCGTTGAAATTTATGAAAAACTAAAACGCAATCCGCCCAGTTGGCTTAGAAATCACCCGCAATTCCAAACCGATGGGCAATTCGATTATGAAAAATTCAAACAGGCATTGAATGATGAAATGGTCGATTGGGGTCCTGTGGAA
>QNEG01000288.1 GCA_003645115.1 bacterium
CTTCCGGAACAGCACGTATTACAGCGTGTTGTTCTGCTTCAAGGCTATCCGGGTCTTTAATAACTTCGAACTGCACAGGAGCAATGATATTTTCCTGTGCAATATCACCGACTTTAGGGATAGACGGATTTCGAGCATAGCTTATTACCGATGGTAACGCAAAGATAAAAGCGACAATAAAAAGCAGCACTATCTGCCAAAGATTAAGCCATATAAAACGCTTTGGCGATTTTTTTTCTGCAGGTTTTTTAGATGAGTCATCCACAATTTATGCAAATTATATAGGAGCTTCAGTGTAATTGAACCACATCTTCCATTTATCATCAGCACATCACCGTGTTCGGGAAAATCACATTATAAAACTTTCCCGAACACGATATTTTATTATCCTTATTTTCGAATATATCTATCGAACCAGAATCGCTTTTTTAGCAACAGCACCATCTGCTGTCTTTACAGATACAAGATAGGCTCCAGATGGATTATCATCCGCATTCCAACGGAATGAATGAGTTCCTTCGGGAAGTTCTCCAGTAAATATTGTAGCGATACAACACCCACGAACATCTCTTATCACGATATCGACAGCTTCATTATTAGGGATTTCTATTGAAATATCTAATGCACTATTGAACGGTGTTGGTGATAGCTTTACAATCGGTGCCGATGGTAATTGTGCCTTTGTTTCTTCTTTCACATCGCTAGGACCGATATCCTCGCCTGTTAAGAAATACCATATTCCACGCAGTACTTCCCAGCTATTATTCACATTATCGGACCATTGAATAGCGCCGAGATATATAGAGGAAGTAACTGTTCGCCAATCGGATGAATCGCCGGGTTCAGAACCATCATATGCAACCATGCGTATATTCGATACTATCGGTGCAGGATCCGACTGCGAATGAAGCACATCTAATGCCCTCGGGTCTGCATAAAACTCGTCCACACGATGGTCAGCCATAGAACGGAAATCGTATTGCAGCATGAGATTATTAAAGAAAAACGGTGTTTGTCCGAATAATTCAGAAACATTTCCGGGACCGTGTCCTCTTCCATTATCCGCAAGTGATATGCCCATTCGCTGTGTCAATGCACCACCGAAAACTTCTTGATAATCCTTAGCGACATCCGCACCTTCCCAATAAATTCTTCCGCCTGCACCCATATAGTCCAGAAGTTGTGCACAGGAATTATTTGAAAGCATATCATCATTGGCATCGTCAACACCTGTGATTATGAATACCGCTTTATACATCAGCAGTTCGTATTCACCAATATTCTCGTCTTGTTCGGTGAATTCCGCAATAACATTATCAGCATCGTTAAATAAAGTTGCGAAAAGCGATGCCTCATCCTGGGTGCAATCATCGGCGAGAAGCGCACCATTATCAAAATCGATTACGAGGACATCAGGGTCGGTTGGTTCATCTCCACCGTAGCCATATCTCGGTCCAAATGCTTCACTTGTTCCCTCGTCATAAATTGCGTATACACTATACCAATATATATCCCACCAATTAAGTTCGACATTGGGATCGATATAGGAAACTGTGTAAGGTGGTAATATCGCGATAGTATCTCCACCGGCAGATGTCATCCAAGAACGAATCACGCCATATCCTATGATTTCATATTCCGACGGTTCTGGTGGAATCCACCTTATAGCGATACGGTCATGATGGCGTGAATATACTTCGAGGTCCTGCGGTGGATTTAAAACCGGAGGAATTTCCTCGAGCATAACATCTACCGCAAGTGTGCCGGGAGTATCTAAAGTTAATAGCGTATCGAGTGAGTAATATCCATCGTGTTCGAATTGAAGCTGATGTTCACCGTAAGCGACATTATCGAAGCTATAGATTCCCGCTATATCTGTATATGCAGTATCATCATCGTCGAGGATAACTGCACTCCCCGAAAGGTCGATAGGTCCATCGGACAGCATCACATACCCATAAATAAAACCACGCTGAAAAGACAGCATTGTCGATACGGTTTCGGCGGGAGAATCGAGTGTTACATCGAATGACTGCGGAATAAAGTTGGTTCTCGAAATATCGAGTCCATAATCTCCATATTCAACTTCCTCGAAAATAACTATTCCGTCTTCGTCTGTATAATCCGTAACTGTTTCACCAAGAACAACTTCTGTTCCGGCTAAATTTCCACCACCTTCGAGGTCCACAATAACAACAATATCACCGATATCGGGGAATTCGAGGAGTAGTTCGGTCGCGATGGTTTCCGCCGGAGAATCGAGTGTAATGTAGAACGATTGCGGATAGTATCCAATCCGTGATATATCCAAAATGTAATCATCATATTCAAGACCGCTGAATATAATCTGTCCAAGTGTATCGGTATATAGCGTATCGGTCGAATCCAGTACCACCTGTGTTCCTTCTAATTCACTACTTCCCTCGAGTGTAACAATCACACAGATATCGCCGGTATTTACAAACTGCTGAAGTGTTATGTCGAGCGATACATCGTCATTGAGGGAAATAATCGTATCGAATGGGATATAGTCTTCATGTTCGAAGTTAATGGAATAATCACCCGCCAACAGATTATCGAATATAAAGTACCCATCTGTATCGGTAGTATCGTTGATATCATCGAGCCATACAACGGTGCCATCCCAACTTCCTGCGGGAAGCCCCTCGAGCTCCACCCAGCCATCTATGTAATAGCGCATAAGATTCAATGTATCATTGAATATCATATCGCCGGAAATATCTAAAGTTTCCACATGTGTAACATATCCTTCGTGTTCGATAATTATTTCGTATGTTCCCGCTTCGATTCCGCATATTTCATATATTCCGAGTTCATCTGTAGTATCCGAAAAACCGAGTTCGGTTATCGACACTATTGTTCCGGAGAAATCGGATTCCCCTTCGAGTGTTATTGCACCATCGAGACAATATGTCGGTGCACCTTCAGCTTTATACATTAAAAACATTCTGCCGTCTTCCGTAATGTCCATCGGTACCGCTTCTGTCAACGGAGTCCAAGTTTCCGGATAGTTTATCATATCTGTCCAGCTATACCAGAATTTCTCAGCCGGTATCGAATCGGTAAGCCAACTTGCCTGATATGTTCCCCATCCTGTATCTATCATCACGCAATATGCCTGCCATATAATTGTTGTATCCGCAGAATTTCTTATATCGCGTGCAAGCTGTGTCCATAGCGTGTCTTCGATATAGAAATAGAAACTCGGTGCACCGGGAATAGGAGGCGGTGAAACCCAATCGAGTCCCATATCGAAGCCATCGGTTCACGCTTCATCGATACCGAAAAAAAGGTCAAGGGAATATGGTTCGCCTA
>QNEG01000289.1 GCA_003645115.1 bacterium
CTATGCCAATGTCCCCTGGATAATTCTCAATGGCGCAGAAAAATTTGCACAAATGGGCACTGAAAAATCCAAGGGCAGTAAGGTATTCGCACTGGCGGGAAAAATCAATCGAGGTGGGCTGGTGGAAGTCCCTATGGGAATGTCTATACGAGAACTAATTTTCTCTGTGGGTGGCGGAATCCCCGACGGGAAAAAAGCAAAGGCAGTCCAAATCGGTGGACCATCCGGAGGATGTATCCCAGTCCAATTGTGGGATATTCCTATAGATTACGAATCCATCAATGAAACCGGCGCAATTATGGGCTCGGGAGGATTAGTAGTGATGGATGAAACTACCTGTATGGTAGATGTGGCTAAATTCTTCCTCGAATTCACTCAACGAGAAAGCTGTGGAAAATGCACTTTCTGCCGAATTGGAACTATGCGTATGTTGGAATTACTGGAAAAAATCTGCGATGGCAAAGGAGAAGATGGCGATATAGAAAAATTGGAACAGTTGAGTATTAAAATAAAAAATACCAGTCTATGTGGACTGGGACAAACAGCACCGAATCCGGTTCTTACTACTATCAATTATTTCCGTGATGAATATGAGGCGCATATCCAGGATAAAAAATGTCCTGCCAAAGTATGCAAACAGTTGCTCACATATACTGTCATTGCGGACAATTGCACCGGCTGCACTCTCTGTGCGATAAAGTGCCCTGTCGATGCTATTTCTGGTGAGAAAAAACAACCACATATTATAAATCAAGATTTGTGCACTAAATGTGGTGTATGTTATCAAGTATGTAACTTTGATGCAATAAAGGTGGAGTGAACTATGGCAAATGTAAAAATTACATTGAATGGAAAAGAGGTCACCGTAGATTCTTCGATGACTATTCTGGAGGCTTGTAAGGCAAATGGGATAGACGATATTCCCACTCTCTGCCACGACCAGCGACTGGAACCTTATGGTAGTTGCTTTTTGTGCGTGGTAAAAGTAGAGGGGAAGGAAAATTTGGTGCCCAGTTGTGCAACTCCAGTGGCTGATGGAATGAAAATTATAACTAACAACGATGAAATAAGGCAAGCCCGCAAATCCGCACTGGAACTGCTATTATCCAATCACTATGCAGATTGTATCGCACCCTGTATGATAGCCTGCCCATCCAATGTGGATGTCCAGGGATATATCGCATTTATCGCCGCGCAAAAACCCGGTGAGGCAGTTCGTCTGATTAAAGAAACTAATCCGTTCGTGGCAACCTGCGGAAGAGTTTGCACTCGTCCCTGTGAAGATGAATGCAGAAGAAACCTTGTGGATGAACCAGTAGGAATCGATTATCTGAAACCGTATGCCAGCGATATGGACGAGGCAAGTGGCAACCCATATTCCGCCAAAAAGACTGCAAAATCCACCGGGAAGAATGTAGCCATAGTGGGAGCTGGTCCGGCAGGATTGACCTGCGCTTATTATCTGGCAATAAATGGCCATTCTGTAGAGGTATTCGAGAAAAAACCAAACCACGGCGGGATGTTGAGATATGGAATCCCGCAATATCGTTTGCCCGGCGAGGTTATCGATACGGAAATATCCAAAATTGCCCAACTGGGTGTGAAAATCCACTACAACAAAGCATTGGGTAGGGATTTCACTATCGCAGAACTGAAAAAAGAATACGATGCGGTATTTATTGGTATTGGTTGCCAGAAAAATCGCCCGATGGGTATCGAGGGCGAAGATACTATTCAGGGTTTCCTCTCCGGAATAGATTTCCTTGAACAATGTGAAACGGGAACCTGTAAGATACTTCCCGGTAAGGTAGTAGTAGTCGGTGGTGGGAATACCGCAATCGATTGTGCACGCTCCAGTTTGCGAATGGGCGCAGACGGAGTAGTGATACTTTATAGGCGAACCAGAAAAGAAATGCCCGCCCACGATATGGAAATCGAAGAAGCAGAAAAAGAAGGCGTAAAATTTGAATTCCTTGCAGCGCCGGTGAAAGCTATCGCAGATGATAATGGTAAATTGAAAGCTTTGGAATGTATCCGAATGGAACTGGGCGAACCCGACGCATCAGGTCGAAGAAGACCGGTGAAAATTCCCGGCAGCGAATTCATAGTAGAATGTGATTGGGCATTCGCCGCAATTGGACAACTTATGGATGATAGTATAATAGAGAACGAACCAGAAGATACTCGCCCAGAACTCAATCGCTGGCGCACTTTCCAGGTGGATGAATCCACTGGTGCTACAAATATCGAGGGTGTGTTCGCTGGCGGTGATGATGTTACTGGTGCCGCCACTGCTATCGAGGCTATCGCTGCTGGCAAAAAATCCGCTTATGCTATCCATTCATACCTGCGCGGTGAGGGTATCAAATCTATCCCGGAAGAATTCATCAGTAAGAAAGATATCTGGGGAAAACCGCCAAAACAGGAATTCGAACATTTCGAGCATATAGATAAACAGAAAATGCCAGTGGAACCAGTCGATGAACGAATCAAGGATTTTCGAGAGGTGGAAAAAGGATTCACTGATGAACAAGCTATGCTGGAGTCATCGCGGTGCCTGGAATGCGGTTGCACGAGTGTATATACTTGTGAATTGAAAAAATACGCCACTCAATATGATGCTACACCGGAAATTTATCTCGGCGAGGTAAAAAAGGACAAAGTGGATGAACGACATCCGTTTATTCGCATCGATATGAATAAATGTATCCTTTGCGCTCGATGTATAAGAATGTGCTCTGATGAAGTGGTCGGTGCAAATGCACTGGGATTCGTCAAACGTGGTTTCGACACAAAAATGAAACCAGCATTAGAAAAACCGCTCGCCGAAACTACTTGCGAAAGTTGCGGAATGTGTATCGCTACCTGTCCCACCGGTGCACTGGAAATGAAATCATACACTCCGAAACCGGGTCCCTGGCAATTGCAATATGTCGATACTACCTGCGGATATTGTTCGGCAGGATGCCAATTGAAAATTGGAAAAGTAGCAGATTTATTAGTAGAAATCGATATCCCCAACAGTCCCGATGCGTTCGCTTGCTTTAGAGGAAAATTTGGCGCTGGATATATAAATTCTGAACATAGAATTATCCGACCGAGTGTAAATGGCACAAATGTCGATTATGATACCGCATTTTCACAAATTACCGATGAACTTAGCAAAGTGGATAAATCTAA
Source organism: bacterium (assembly GCA_003645115.1). Taxonomy (GTDB): domain Bacteria; phylum UBP14; class UBA6098; order B30-G16; family B30-G16; genus B30-G16. Next base: position 3,181 of record QNEG01000289.1, read on the forward strand.
AGTAGCGATTTTTGTTTCTCCGAGATTCACCTGTGAGGAAATGACTATGGCAAATAATCTCGCCCAGGGACTTGGAACAAAATTAGTCGGTTCACTGGCGCAAATTGTCGATGACCACAATCCAGGATTGAATTTCTCCACCGGTAATTATAACCA
>QNEG01000290.1 GCA_003645115.1 bacterium
CAACAAAAGCGAGCAGGGGGTTAATTTTCCCTTGCATAAATATTTTTTTGCGTATATTTTTAGCGAAAAAAGAACCCCCTGATGCCTCGCAAAACTCGGCATCTGTCCCCCTTGGTAAGGGGGACAAACGAGTAAGCGAAGCGAGCGAGTTAGGGGGTTAAGAATGCAAAATGGAATAACCCCCTGATTTTTCGCTGGCGCTCAAAATCTGTCCCCCTTGATAAGGGGGACAGCGAGATTGCGAAGCAATCGAGCAGGGGGTCGAAGCAATGCAACCCATGCCTTTAAGCGTGGGACAACAAAAGCGAGCAGGGGGTTAATTTTCCCTTGCATAAATATTTTTTTGCGTATATTTTTAGCGAAAAAAGAACCCCCTGATGCCTCGCAAAACTCGGCATCTGTCCCCCTTGATAAGGGGGACAAACGAGTGAGCGAAGCGAGCGAGTTAGGGGGTCGAAGCAATGCAACCCATCCCGATCGGTCGGGATTGGAGTATAGGGCATCCCCCATAAAAAAGTATCAACCTTTTTTTAGGATGAAACAGACCACATTCCCCCGCAAATTTTATATCCGGGCAATCGTGGTCCAGATTGTTTTTTTCCGCTTCTGCGGAGGGTTTATGTTTCAAAGTCCTTTCAATACAACCGTCTGGAACATCGAGGCAACTGCCTTTCATCAAAAGGCAACTGGTTCTTGCTCGATTGTAGGCATATTCATAAAAAATCAAACTCGACTAATAAACTACACCTCGAATATCTCTCTAATAACTTGTTCGGCATTGTCCAATGGTATCTGAATATCCTTGTCTGATATTGCGTTTTCCGGTTGAGGATGCACTTCCATATATATTCCGCTGGCGCCGAGAGTCAATCCGATTTTGGCGAATGGCACCGCATATTTTCTATTTCCCGAGGACATTCCCTCGCCAGTGCCAGGGCGCTGACAAAGATGTGTCACATCCACCAGAATGGGATATCCAAATTCTTTCATTATAATCACACTTCTGGGGTCGAATATCAAATCTCCATATCCAAAACAGGTGCCTCGCTCGGTTAGAATAATTTTATCATTCCCGACGAATTCTGCCTTGCCGATTAAGTATTTCATATCATCGGGTTGGATAAATTGTCCCTTCTTGATATTTATCACCTTTCCGGTGCTTGCTACTGCCAAAATCAAATCGGTTTGTCTGCACAGAAACGCCGGGATTTGCAAAATATCCACCACCGATGCCACAGCCTCTACTTGATATGTCTCGTGGACATCGGTCAATATGGGGATATCCAAATTTTCTTTTATTTTTCTCAATACACTCAAGCCAGCGGGAAATCCTAAACCTCGCCCCGATTGGATAGACAATCGATTTGCCTTATCATAAGAACCCTTGAACACAAATGGGATAGCAAATTTTTGGGCAATTTCGGTTAATTTCTCTGCGGTGTGGATTGCCATTCCCTCGCTTTCGATAGCACAGGGACCAGCAATTAATACCGGCTTATCATCACCTATTTTTACTTTCCCCATTTCGATTACTTTCATTACTCATTCCCCTTGGAATATTTTTGCAGTCTTCCCCGAGCGATTTTATTATTTGGGTCTAACTGAACCGCTCGCCACCAATGTTTCCGAGCCTGTTCTATATTGCCGAATTTTAAATAGATATCTCCCAGATGAAGTTCTATTTCTGTATCCATTGGATATAATTGTGCAGCTTGTTGGATATATTTCAATGCTCGTTTGGTTTTTCCCTCACGGAATAGTGCCCAGCCATAGCTATCGATATATGCAGGATTGTCTGGTTCTATTTCGAGTGCATCCTCGATTAGACTTTTACCATACTGGATTTTCACACTATCATCCACCAAAATATAACCCAGATAATTCAACAATAATGGAGATTTATCATCCTGATTGGCGAGTAGTGAGTCTATAAGTATAATAGATTCAGACCTGAAACCCGCTCGTTCTCGTGTATCAGCTAATGAAAACAATGTAGTTTCATCCTCACCGCTTTTTCTTATCGCTTCTTCGAACCAATGTGTCGCTACGGAGTATAGTCCTACAGCTCGTAGCGCTATTCCACCCCAATACCATACATTGGAAGTATCATTACATTGAGTAATTGCTTCTTCCAGTGTAGCAAATAGACTTTCCGGTTCATACTCTCGTGCCCATATCAAAGCGAGGTCGGTGTATATTTCGCAAAGAGGTTCGATATCCAGCGCACAGCGATACATCACCACAGCGGACTCGGGACACCAAAGTTCCTCGTAACACTGACCAGCAAAATAATAACTCAATCTATCATTCTCGTCTAATTCTATTAACTTTTTGTATGCACATAATGCAGATTCGTAATCCCTCAATTTCAATGAATTATATCCGATAAGTTCGAACAGCAATTTTGCTTGAAGTGAGTCTCTTTGTATATATCCGTTTACTTTCTGTATAGCCTTATCGGCTTGTCCGATTGCAACCAACCGTTCTATGTATTGGTTGAAAACATTTTGGTCTCCGGGAAATCTTTTCACATATTCTTCCAGCAAATCCATAGCAAAATCTACCTCGCCAGATTCGAAATATGAATTAATCAAGGAAATATATGCGTCATAATTATCTGGGTCGAGTTCCAAAGCATATCGTAGATAGTCCTTTGCTTTATCATACTCTTCATTTTGCAGATACAAATTACCCAGGACAAAATTTATTTCTGCATTTTTCGGTTCTCGACTATGAAGTTTTTTAGCCGCTTTTATACTTTGCTCGAAATCACCGGAAATCCTGGCACACATAAGCAATAATCTATATGCATCTTCTACTGCTGATTTATCGAGTTTCAGCAGATATTTTCCTGTCTCTTGGCATCTGCCCAATCCTGCGGATGCATAGGCGAGAATTTCATATAGATATGCACTCTCATAATCCATTTTCAATGATTCCTTTGCCTTAACATAAGCCTGTGCATAATTTCCCAGTGCGATATAACAATCGGCGATTTCTAATTTAAGGAATGGGTCGTCGGGGTCATAAGATTCGGCGAGGACATATTCTGCGAGTGCATTTCGAGCATCGGAAAAATATGTTCTCGAAATAACTCCCTCCACATAATGCTCTAATGCTCGAAAATCCTTTTCTCCCCGATGATAAACTGCCGAAAATAACGGCAAAATGGAAAAGCATATCACCAGGAGAACTATTATTTTTGCATTTCCTTTCATTGTCAAATTATAAATCTACTTTCCTTAAATGTCAAGATAGCATTTAGTTTAATTGAAAAATGTCATTTCCAAATAAATATTTGTGATAATGTGGTTATAATCGATATTATAGATAAC
>QNEG01000291.1 GCA_003645115.1 bacterium
AGACCGCATTTTTTGCCTGTGAACAGGGTTTCTACCGTTCGGTGGAATTGGATAGCATAGAAAAAATCACCATAGTAGATGATGAAACCGGTATGTCTTTGCCACTGGACCAGATGATTTCATCCGCGCTGGCGGGAGAGACATTATGGGTAGGAAGTGATTTTGGATTGGCATATACATTGGATGGTTGTGGTTGTGAATCATTTAAAATCCTATTTCATCGTCCCGATGTGGCGGAAAATAATACTTACGCTTTTCCATCGCCATTTTCTCCATCTCAACACGGCGAGATATTTTTCGTATTCGACAATCCATTATCTGGCGAGGTAAAATTGGAGATATTCGATTTCGCTATAGATAATGTATTCACTATGACCGAGAATGTGAATAAGGGTGATAAAGCAATGATACAGTGGGATGGTGTGGATAATAATGGAGAATATCCTGCCAATGGTATATATTTTTATCGTATTACATTGCCCGATGGCGAAAAATTGTGGGGAAAATTTGCATTATTGAGATAATACCGGTTATTCTGGTTCATCACCAAGCATCTTTTCCAGTTCCTCGAAACTGGGAATATCCTCTGGAGAATTCAATCCGAAAACTTTCAGGAATTTAACGGTAGTAGCGTAAATAAATGGTTTTCCTGGAGTCGAAGCTCTCCCTTTTATAGTAACCAATCCCTGTTTCAGTAAGTGATTCAATGGCGCAGTAGAATTTACTCCGCGTATCTTATCTACTACCGGTTTTGTGGTGGGCTGTTTGACAGCGATTATCGCCAGCACCTCGAACATAGAGCGGGTCAAATTTATTCCCCGATTCCTACCTAATAGTTCATCTATCCAGTGAGCAAAATCTGGTTTGACATAATAAGCATATCCACCGCCTACCTGGCGAATAGAAAAACTTCGCTGATTTTTTTGATAATTAGAATTCAAATTATCCACAATAGCCGGAACATCTTCCCGGGGAATTCCGGCGATTTTTGCCAGTTTGTTTGCTGGCACAGGCTCCGGCGAGGAAAATATCAACGCCTCGATTATGCTATTCACATTTATATCAGAATTCTTGCTCATAATACACTCATTTTTGTTTTTCAGTTTAATCTACCCATTGGATTTGCACAATCATTTTTTGAAAAATATAGGATTGTGGCGAGGTTGAAAAGCACAGATTTGAACCGGGATTGCCTAGATAACACGGATAAGCAATGGGCTTAAGCCCATTTTGAAGGCACTTGTCTAATCGTTTTTTCGGAGTATCGGCGCCAGAGTATAAATTCATTAACCCAGCACCACTAATTTTTTTATTATCTTTTTGTTATTCAAATTTGCGACGAGCAGGTATATTCCGGGCGAGAGTTCCGATGTATTGATAGTTCTATCGTGAAGTTCTATTTTCCTGCCGGATATATCGAATAGCCGAGGAGTTTTCAATTTCTTATCCAGAACCAATCTCTGGTTTTGCAGAATAGGATTGGGGAAAATACGAAACTCTTCATCAAGGAAAGAACAACCATCCTCACCCACTTGCATTGTAGTGTCAAGTTCAAGGATATAAAGATAACCAGTCATAGAATGTAGATATATGAAACAACTATCAGCAAGAATTCGTGTTCCAGTCCCTAAGTGATACATACCGATTGTCACTATGGTCCCAGATGAAACATTTGTGACATCAAGAACATAAGTATATCCACCGGTTGTTAGATACAAATAACCATCTATCCAATGCATATCCCAGGGCGGTAATCCCAATTCTGCCAACGGTTCAGCAGTATATGCGCTATCTTCGATACTATCCATTGAAACGAAAGCTAATCCTTCTCCTGGTCCCATGTCAATTGCGACTACACGCAGAGTTTCATTCAGGGCAACACAATATCCTCCATTCCCATTATATGCTCCTCGCCAGCAACCTTTGATCCAAGATGTGTCGATATCAGAATCATCAGGATGTTTTCGTTTTGACAGTCTAAGATACGCCGCAGGTTCATATACTTCTGCTGAATCCCATATCCATCCCGATATAGCCATATAATCTTGGTCAGAGTATATATCCGTCATTTCCCAATCACCTATATCTGAACTCGCATCCGGTGGGAATAAATAACCTTCATAAATTACAGTTGAAGTTACCCATACAGGATCACCTGGGTCATCCACATGAAATGTGCCACCACCATATACCCAGTACCCCATTCTTGTTGCAAACATCCCTCTATATATCGAATCCACAATACCCATTTTAGTCAGGGTGGGGGGGTTGCCGTCTTTAAGCTTTAGCACGCGGAAATACTCTCTGCCTCCGCCGTTATATCCTACATAAATGTATCCGCTATCCTCGCTTTCTTCCTTAAAGGTGAACCAGCGAATTACCGCTGGTGTATCACTGAAAGCGGTATCCGCATATATTATCGCAGTGTCGGGTGAAGATGGAGTGGATACATCGATTATCCATAGGGAATCGGGTTGCTCATGTCCAGTCATACGACGGGTTACTGCGAGAATCACATAATTACCGATTTTTCCGATTACTCCATTGTAGCCATACAAATCGTCAGAGGGGCACTCCCAACTGCCTACAAGCCTCATATTAAGTGAGTCGCACTGCCCAAACACTCCACCCACCAACACAGCAAACAGAACAAAACAAATGATTCGGGTTAACATTTTTATACCTCCTGTGTTTGTTAATTGTTACTTCATTAACCCAGCACCACTAATTTTTTTATTATCTTTTTGTTATTCAAATCTGCTACCAGTAAATAAATTCCCGGGGATAATTCAGATGTATTGATAGTTCTGTCAGGAAGCTCAATTTTCCTGCCGGATATATCGAATAGCTTTGGTTTCTTCAATTTCTTATCCAGAACCAATCTCTGGTTTTGCAGAATAGGATTGGGGAAAATACGAAACTCTTCGTCAAGGAAAGAATCTCCACCCTCATCGACTTGCATCGTTGTATCGAATTCATATATAACAAGATCACCAAATGAAGAGCGAGTATATAAGTAGCCATCATCGTAAAGCAATTCACGTGGTCCGTAAGGAGGCAAACCATAATGTCCTATTGTGTCAGGTCCTGATTCCCATAAATCCGAAGCATCAATAACATATGGTCTATACTCAGCAACATAAATATAATCACCCACCCAGTGCAAATCTGAAACAGGATAATGACAATACCATGTCGCAATGGGGTCGGCATACCAGATGCTGTCTTCGATGTCATCTATCGAGACGAAAGTAACGCCGTAGTCTGTGCCGAGAGCAACGACGCCGAGGGTTTCATTTATTGCAATAGAGTAGCCTGTATGTCCTTC
>QNEG01000292.1 GCA_003645115.1 bacterium
ATTCTATTTTCTGAAGATACTCTGCGGCGAGTTCTGGTGGCGTGGGATTGATATAAAATCCAGTGCCCCATTCGAATCCAGCGATTTTTGTCATACGAGGGATAATTTCTATATGCCAGTGCCAATCGTAAGGCAATGTTGACCAGTAGTTCGGTCTTCCCGGACGCTCCACATGATAATTAGGCGAATTGTGAAGGACATAATTATAGGCCGGATTTTCCAGCGCTATTCGTAATTTGTATAACACTTTCTTGAGGGCATAAGAAAATTCTTTCAAATCATTTTCGTCGATTAATGCAAAATCGTGGCAGTGAACTTTCGGCAGAAGCCATATCTCGAACGGGAAACGGCTGGCAAATGGACAAAATGCAAAGAACTTTTCAGTTTCCAGAACTATTCTATCACCGAGTGCTTTTTCCTGATGTATTATATCACAAAATAAACATCTCTCCTTGAGTAGATAATGTTCTCTTGCAGAATCTAACTCTGTGGCTACGGTTCGAGGAGTGATTGGAGTGGCTATCAATTGAGAATGAGGATGCGACAGACTCGCTCCAGCAGAATCACCATAATTCTTGAATATCAATACATAACGCAATCGCGAATCCTTATGAAGGTCGATAATTCTGTCACGATATGCTTTGCTGATATAGAAAATATCCTCGACTTCCATTTCGCCTATATGTGCTCCGTGGTCGGGAGTTTCTATAATTACTTCGTGTGCACCGATTCCATCCATAAGGTCATATAATCCCAATCCTCGTCTATTCAATTCTCCCTCCACTTTCAATGCGGGAAATTTATTCGGGATTATTCGTAATTTCCAATCTGGCGAATTGGGCTTGGAATCTTTCGCTCTAATCGCAAATATCTCGGGCGGTGTCTTGTCCTCATTGCCATAACAAAATGGACAAGTCTTTATATGCCGACTCTCTAAAGGTGGTTTCTTGAATTCACTGGGACGTCTACCACGCTCCACTGCTATTATTACCCAACGCTTCTGAACAGGATCGTGTCGTAATTCTGACATTATTCCTCCATCGCTTTTTGGAAAAAAATATTCATTTCATCTACTTATGCAAGGTTTTTTCACTATATGAAAAATTTAATTGCGCATTCTATTATAATATTATTATAATGAGGATTATGAAAATAGTAATACAGATAATTTTTTGGAGTGGAATGATAACCACAATATTCGGTGCATCCATTTCTGGTTTTCTGACCGACCAATCCAATGGCGAACCATTACCGTATGCCAATGTCTATCTGCAGGGAGAACCACTCGGTGCATCCACAAATGATAAGGGATTTTATATCATAGATGGAATAGAAGCAGGAGAACATATTTTAATCGCATCTTATCTGGGATATGCGCAATGGGTGGATACTATCCATATTAGCGCCGATGAAAAAATTATTTTGGACATTCAATTGGAGCCATCGGCGGAAGTTGGTGAGGCTGTAATAGTGGAAACTCGGCGCGAAGGTGGCGAAATGGATTTGCTCACCGGTCATCTAATAGTTTCACAAAAACAGGTCAGGCAAGTTCCACAACTCGCAGAGGCAGACCTGTTCCGTTCGATGCATTTATTGCCGGGAGTTACTCCTCAAAGTGATTTTTCCAGCGCATTATATATATGGGGCGGGACCCCAGCTCAAAATCTGGTCACACTGGATGGAATCGAGGTATATAATGCTACTCACCTGGGCGGTGCTATCTCATCATTCAATGTCGATGCAATAAAGGAAGTAAATTTAATAAAAGGTGGATTCCCAGCGAAATGGGGCGGAAGAATTGGTTCGGTATTGGAAATAATCAATCTGGAAGGGAATCGAAAGAAAATTTCTGGTTGTGGAGAGATTTCATTGCTGAGCACTCACGCCACAGTTCACGGTCCATTGCCACAATTTGCTGGTCCTGGTGTCTGGATGCTATCGTTCAGAAGAACTTATTACGATTGGATTACATCATTATTAAAGGATGCTGATTTGGTCGATTTCGAGTTCCCATATCACTTTACAGATTTTCATACAAAAATTACAAGGGATTTCAAGGGTGGAGACAAATTCTCTGTTACTTATTATCATGGTGAGGACATTTTCGACCTAACCGAGGATGACCAATCCGATGGCGACCAGTTGAAATTCGGTTGGAAAAATAATACTATCTCCGCAAATTATAATCATCTATTTTCGCCCAAACATTTCGGGCACTTTATGTTGGCATATAGTCAATTCGATGATAAACTTCAAAGTACCGACGAGGGCGAGTTATCTGATTTCTTCGAGGATTATGTAAAGGATTTTACCGCTCGTGGAGTCCTATCCACTGCTAAAGGAAAACACATCTTCGAACTGGGAATGGAAGCAAAATATCTATCTATCCTAAATAAAATTGAATTCCCCGACTATGGAGAACCAATATGGGATTGGAAAAATGAGGCAGGTATAATTTCACTTTATGGTCAGGATGAATGGAAACCGAATCCACTGTGGAAATTTGAATTCGGTTTGCGAAATGAGTTGTGCACATCGGGATGGTATTTTCGAGTTTCTCCTCGCGCTTCCATTATGCGCAGAATCGATGAAAAAACTCGCATCAAATTCGCATCCGGTCTTTATTATCAATTCTTCCAGGCTGTTCCAAAATTCGAGGAGATGGGATTATCTCTATTCGATACCTGGGTTCTGGCACAGAAAAATCTTCCACCCAGTTGGGCTACTCATTTCGTGATTAGAGCGGAGACAGAAAAATTATGGGATGTCCCATTATCGCTCGATTTTTATGTAAAAAAGATGGAAAATTTGTATCGGCATAAGGAACTATACACTCCGGATGAGGAATTTGCCAGTATGTTCGACAAAGGCGATGGCTGGTCATCGGGAGCAGATTTAATGGCGCGTATCAATGCAAAAAAATGGGCAGGATGGATATCGTATTCATTGGGATTTACAGTGAATTCATTCCCCAGCATAGATAATAATGCTCCATTTTATCCTAAATATGATAAAAGACACAGTTTGAGTATTTCACTGGCGAGAGATATCGGGAATGGCTGGACATTCACCACCGCATGGAATCTATCTTCAGGAATGCCATATACCGAGCCATTAGGTTATTTCTACGCTCCAAATTTCTATTATGGCAGTTTCGACCCATCCTGGTGGGTTCCATTCTGGTATTACGGCGGATATCATAACAAGCGAGTGCCCACATATCACCGATTGGATGTCTCTATCGCAAAGCGAGCTAATTTCTCCTGGATAGACATAGAAGCATATTTCCAGATTATCAACTTATACAATCGAAAGAATATATA
>QNEG01000293.1 GCA_003645115.1 bacterium
CCCTCCGGCGCCTTCGGCACCACCTCCCTTGTTAAGGGAGGCACAAACAAAACCGCTGCACAAATCGAGCAATGTGGGGAAGGGAAAAAGTCTCCCGTAATAAGGGAGATGTCCGAAGGACAGAGGGTTTATGTTTGGCATCCCGCTCAAACAACCGCATCGGGGCTCTATCTGGTGCGAGCGCGGACGGACGATTACGAAGAGGATTGTGTATTTAAGATAGCGATGCATTGAAATACATCGCTGAGCGAGATTAAACCCGACTGGAAGTCGGGTTTGACAGAAATTCAGCGTGCGGTTTCACAGTTTGTCTCAAAAGCACAAAGATTTTCAAAGGCATTAATGTTGAAATAAACAATTGATTGATTGTATTTTGCTCTTTGAAATTTATTTTCGGGAAATTTTGCGATATTGCGACCTACGTCAAGAAAAGGTGAATATATTGCTCAAATTAGAGCGGACTTTGCCCAGTTTGCATGGATTTTCCTGAGATTATAAGCGCAACAGACAATACTCCACTGAGCGCGGACATTTGCAAGCCCGCGCACGCTCCATCGCCTGAAACCCATTATCCGTTTAATTACCCCGAAAACGGGTTCTACTATCGTTTTGCGTTTGCGCAACAGAACTTGATTTTCAGGCGATTTCTGTTTTATTTTCTGTGCCGTCACTGCATGTTCGAACTCCGAAATAGCGATTGTTCTGCCGATTGGGTTTTTGCTGCATTTTTGTCGAAATGGGCAGTTCTCATAATCCTGGCAACGATATATTCGTGTTCGTACCTTTTTATTTTTGGTATTCTTATTTTGCCCGAACCGTTCGAAAGCAAGCTTACCGCCTTTCGGACAAATGTATGTATCGGTTTCCGGGTCGAACTCGAACTTGGACTTGTGGAATTCCCATTGCGTATTGTCTCGCCGTCCAGTCTTGACTTCCGGAATATTGACGATAACATCGTATTCGGCGTCTTGTGCTTTTGCGAGTTGTTCACCGGAATAATATCCGGTATCGGCGACAGTTTCAGTGGCGACCTCACCCAGATTCTGCTCGACTTGTTCTATCATCTCCGTTAAAATATGATTGTCATTACCATCTTGTATTACATCCGCAGCAACGATTATCTCAGCTTGAGCATCCACCACCGCTTGCGCATTGTAGGAAAATTGCTTTCTGCCATCGCCGCCTCGCATCATTCGTGCATCTTCATCGGTCGGGTTGAGATAATTTGTCTTTGCACCATCGAGCTCGGAGATTAAGTCGCAGACCTTTTCCTTAAGCTTATCCTTGTCCGACAGTTCATCCGGGAGCAGGTATTCCCGACCGGATTCTGCTCGCTCGCTTTGTGCAAACTGCTCAAATATCTCATCCGAAACCGAATCGAGTTGAGATAGAATCTCTTGCAGCTTCCTGCGACTCAATGTTTTCTTCTTCGACACATCTGCAGCGATTTTCGTTCCATCAATCGCCTGCAAAGCCAAGCCCAAAAGCTTCATCTCCATCGCCAACCGAACCGATTCTGCAAATAAATTTTTCATCGCCGATTTATTGTTATACAAAAACCGCCAGATACTATTATGGTCGGGATGCTCCATTCCCGTTAGCCAAATCATCCCCAGATGATTGTAGCACATCTTCTCAAGCCCTCGAGTGCTTCGGACTTTCTCAAAATTACCATAGATAACGATTTTCGCCAAAAGTTCAGCAGAATAATTCGGACGACCATCATCGCTTTGGCGAACCTTAAATCCCAATTTCTCAAGGTCGAGCGAATCGATAAACACGCGAACTAACCGAGCAGGATGATTCACATCAATCCAATCGTCAAGGCACGGTGGTAATAAAAAGGTCTGTTCATAATTTGCATGTATCTCGTAACTCATATTCAAACCTCCGAAAATAATTGCAAAAAAAAATATACAACTTTATTTTATGATTGAAAAGAAGTTTTGAGACAGTCTGATAATATTCTCCGTCAATATTGAATACCATATGACTTGTTGATGGAGTGTTCGGGTACGCATGTATCAACGCTTCGCCAGGTCGCACAGGATGCAAAGAAGAGGTGCCAATATTAAATAAACCCACAGCGCTGTATGCATCGGTCGAATCTACTAATTGCACAGCTACATATTCATTTTCAATCGGTCCCAGAATTCTACTATCTGCTCCGCACACCCCCGCCCCCGCAATCACCAGCGCCAGCGAAAAAATGATAACATTTCTCATTTCATCCCTCCCATTTTATGCAATTCTTCCACATTTCATTATAGCAATTTGATCCCCGTGTTCAATACCCAACTTTGCATTTTGACTTGTAACTCTGATTAGCTATATTTAATGGCTTATTTTCCCACAGCCGGCGGGGTGGGGCAATCCGAAACTCGAAACCAGAAACCAAAATGCAGGAAAGCATTTTAACATCTCTTCGCGATGAGGCGAAAGAATGGTGTCGCGGCAGAATTCCCTATCTCCGCATCATATTGTTAATATATTTCACTTATGTCGGCATCCGGCACCTGGGCAACCCGATGTATAATAGCTGGTTCAAGCCGCTAAATCTGGGCATTCACGAGTGCGGACATTTCGCGTTCATCTGGATGGGGCAATTCCTGTATATGGCGGGCGGAACGATATTGCAGCTCCTCGTGCCGATTGTATCTATCGGGATGTTTTACAAACAGAGCGATTTTTTCGCCATCGCGGTGTGTTTCGGTTGGCTATCGACCAATTTTTTCGATGTCGCCACCTATGTCGCCGATGCGCGCGATATGTCGCTGCCACTGGTATCACCTTTCGGCGCCGAAATTATGCACGACTGGAACTATTTGCTTGGCAGAATGCACTTGCTCCAATATGATGCAACAATCGCATTTCTGGTAAGATGCTGTGCTGTTATATCGATGCTGATATGTCTTATTTTCGGCACATGGCTAATATGGCAAATGTTCACCTCGAGCGAGGAAGACTGATGGCAAAATGTGGACTGCCGATTTAAAAACCGAGAGTCCAAATGAGATAATTAGGTAAATCGTCTTGCTTTACTATACGCACTTCCCGAAACAGGACGCCACAGCTATTATTTTGGTTTCACTTGTAAATAATCGATGTGAAAGCGATTTACAATAGCATATATTGGTTTTTTGCAGCACTCATTGAACATTTGAACATGGAGGATAGAAATGAAATGCCCGGCTTGCGGAAAAGAACTCACCAGAATGAAAACTGGGGAAATAATTGTCGATGTCTGCAAAGGTGGATGTGGAGGAATATGGTTCGATAAGTGGGAGCTCGACAGGGTCGATGAAAAACACGAAGC
>QNEG01000294.1 GCA_003645115.1 bacterium
GTTTTCTAATATCCCATTCAGGAAAGAATATCAAATTATAAATATTCGCGACCTATCTCGGTTGCAGGATGAGGAAGAAATTACTCCCGAAATCCTGCGCAACAAAAAGATAATTCGTCGTCCCGGTCCTATTAAATTGCTGGGTGATGGCGAAATTCGAGTGCCGGTCACGGTCAAGTTGCATAAGGCATCGAAAAATGCTATCGAAAAAATTCAAGCCGCAGGTGGAACTTTTGAGGAGATAAGATGAGAAAACTTGTAGAAAGTATTTCCAATATCTGGAAAATCCCCGATTTAAGAAGGAAAATACTATATACTCTACTTTTTGTTACTTTATATCGGTTGGGTGGACATATTCCATTGCCGGGGATAAATTTACGAGCATTATCAGAATATTTTGCCGGTGGAATGGCTGGTCCATTGCAAATGTTCGACCTATTCGTAGGTGGTGCATTGCGAAGAGCTACCATTTTCGCTACAGGTATTATGCCATATATTACCGCATCCATTATGTTTCAATTGCTGGGCGCAGTTATTCCATACTTCCAGCAACTGCAGAAAATGGGTGAGGAAGGCAGACGAAAGATAAATCAATATACTCGATATGCAGCATTAGTAATCGCAGCAATGCAAGGATGGGGTATGATTATGTATCTGCGAGGACTGGAGGGTTCATCCGGTCCGGTAGTAGCTATTTCGGATTTATCCTTTATGTTCTTAGGAGTCCTTTCATTGACCACAGGCGCCGCTATTATTATGTGGCTGGGTGAACTCATTACAGAAAAAGGTATCGGTAATGGTATGTCCATATTGATTTTAGTGGGTATTATCGCTCGATTACCACAAGCTATTATACAGGAACTAATTATGTTAAAAGAGGGTGGAAGAAGTTTTGTCGAATTAATTATTATCGCTATCTTTGCTGTCCTGTTCACTATGGCTGCTATTATGTTGACTCAGGGAACTCGTTCCATTCCTGTCCAATATGCTCGAAGAGTGGTCGGTAGAAAAGTATATGGCGGACAGAGCACTCATTTGCCACTTCGAGTTAATGCTTCTGGTGTGATTCCTATTATTTTCGCTCAAGCGGTGATGTTTTTACCGCAGACTATCGCAAGAATACTACCGCAAGGTGCATTAGCTACATTTGTCGAGGATATGTTCGCATATTCGGGGGTTATGTATAATTTCATCTATGGATTGCTGGTGGTATTTTTTGCATATTTCTATACCGCAGTTATTTTCAATCCGGTAGATGTCGCAGATAATTTGAAAAAGTATGGTGGGTTTATCCCCGGTAGAAGACCCGGTGCGCAAACCAGTGAATACATCGATAGAGTATTGACCAGAATTACTTTACCGGGCGCTATCGGATTGGCTTTAATTGCTATTTTGCCACTTTTATTGATAAGGAAAATGAATTTCGCATTCTTCTTCGGCGGAACCAGTTTGTTGATTATCGTGGGAGTCGTCCTAGATACGCTGCAACAAATAGAGACCAATTTGCTGGTGCGCCATTATGATGGATTTATGAAAAAGGGAAAAATTAAGGCGAGAAGATAATATTATTGTTGACACAGGAAAAAAATTATGTATCTTATATTATTTGGACCACCTGGCGCGGGTAAAGGAACTTATGCAAAGATGTTAAGCGAATGGTTCAATATACCCGTTATCGCTACGGGAGATATGCTCAGAGATGCTATCGACAAGGAAACGCCATTGGGGAAAAAGGTCAGAAATTATGTCCAGAATGGAAAATTAGTCCCCGATGATTTGATGGAACGAGTGGTAGCACAAGAATTGGATTCAGATGATGCTGACGATGGCGTGATTTTCGATGGCTTCCCCAGAAATGTTAATCAGGCTGAAATGCTGGGGCAGTTGTTGAGGAATAAGAATAGGAAAATCGAACTGGTGATAGAACTTAATACCGATGACGAAGAAATTATTAGACGATTGAGTAATAGAAGAGTTTGTCCCAAATGTGGAGAAATTTATAATTTGAAAAATCATCCACCACAGAATAATAATATGTGTGATGTCTGTGGGACGGAAATAGTTCAAAGAGAAGATGATAAACCGGAAACGATTAAATATAGATTGAAAGTGTATCGAGAACAAACGGCGCCACTTTTACAATATTATAGAAATCAGCCGGTAGAATATATCCAACTGAATACATCGGGACAATTGGATGACGGAATCCAGCGGTTGAAACAGAAGTTGGAAGAAATCGATATATCCTCGATTTGACTTATGGAGAATATGAGACATGGAGAATATGAGACTATGATTATTAAAAAGACCGTTGAGCAAATCGAAGGTATAAGAGAAGCTGGCAAAATAGTAGCAGAAGCGATTTTCAGGATGGCACAGGAGGCTGTTCCAGGAAATCCTACTCAAAAACTTGAGAATATCGCTAAACAGATCTTTGAAAAATATGGTGCGCAATCGGCTTTTCTGGGATATAGACCCAGTAGGAGAACTCCTGCATATCCAGCTTATGTCTGCATTTCGTTAAATGATGTGATAGTCCATGGAATTCCCGGTCCGATGGAAATTCGTCCTGGTGATTTGGTCAGCGTGGATGTGGGAGTTCGATACAATGGATTTGTCGGAGATGCCGCCGCTACATATATTGTCCAGGGTGCATCGCCTAAAGCTGAAACACTGGCGAAAGAAACCTATAATGCACTGCATAAGGGTATCGATGCTGCACGACCAGGCGGAAAAATCTCCGATATATCCGCTGCCATACAGAAATATATCGAAGTTAGAGGATATTCGGTGGTTCGAGATTTGGTTGGTCATGGAGTGGGCATTCAACTTCACGAGGAACCACAAGTGCCCAATTTTGTCGATTCATCGATGACATCGGGAGACATTCCTCTGGAACCCGGTATGACTATCGCTATCGAACCTATGGTGTGTGAAAAGGATTATAAAACCACCGTGGATAACGATGGCTGGTCGGTGCGCACCGCCGATGGCGGTTTATCTGCTCATTTTGAACATACTATCGCTATCAATGAAAACGGAATTGAAATTTTAACTTTAATGGAAGACGGTTCTGAACCGTATGTCCCATAATTAAACAAAAGGAGGATATGAGTAAAAAAGAAGAGACAATCCAAGTGGAAGGAATCGTAGTAGAGGCTTTGCCGAATACTACTTTTAAAATTAAGCTGGATAATGGTCATACCATTATGGCTTATATCTCGGGTAGAATGAGAAAAAATTATATTAGAATTCTCCCCGGTGATAGAGTCACAGTGGAATTGACACCTTATGATTTAACAAAAGGAAGAATA